>CAYXGR010000577.1:0-1991 GCA_964464525.1 uncultured Planctomycetaceae bacterium | reverse complement strand
TTTCCATGTCGCTCCCCCTTTCAAGAACACCCTACAGTCTTGCTCCGTGTTCCTTCTGGGAAAACGTCGAAATAAAAAAAAAGAGGCCACGGGCCGGTGGTCTAGTACTCGGTGGCGCCTATCGAATCACCCGTAGGCGAGTAGAATCCGGGACCATGAAGCGAAGTCGCGGTTGGAGTCAATATCTCGCCTACCTGAGCGTCCGGCTGACGGCGATGTGCCTTGGCATGCTCCCCACGGATACCTGCCTGCGGATGATGCGTCGGCTGGGAAGCCTGTGGTTTCATCTGCCGAATGCCTTGCCGGAGACGCGGATTCCTCGGCCGATCGCCCGGCTTTCTTTCATGGGTTGGCTGGTCCGGTTATCCAACAGTGGCAACCGACTCCTGCATCGCTTCCGCGAACATCGCCACCGGGCGGAAACCCACATTCGAACCTCATTTCCTGACAAGTCCGATACGTGGGTCCGCGGTGTCGCGTTGGGCAGCATGCAACAGGTGGCCATGCTCGGAGCCGAAGTCTTGCTGACGCCTCGACGGCTGACACTCTGGAGCTGGCGGCGACACATCCGGCTCCGCGGTCTCGACGAGGCCATCCGGATTCTCCTCGAACCCGGCGGGGCGATCATGCTGACCGGTCACTACGGTAATTGGGAATTGCTCGGCTACGCCCTGGCCGTTCTGGGATTCGACATCGTGGCGGTCATGCGTCCGCTGGACAACGACTACCTGAACCACTATCTCCTCGATCGCCGCGAGCGGAGCGGATTACGACTTCTATATAAAAAGGGTGTGACGCAATCGGCCGGCGAGGTGCTTGAATCGGGCGGTACCCTGTGCTTTATCGCCGATCAGAATGCGGGCCGGAAGGGGCTGTTCGTCGATTTCTTCGGCCGCAAGGCCTCGACGTACAAGTCGATCGGGCTGATGGCGATGCATTACGAGAAGCCCATCGTCGTCGGCTGTGCCCGTCGGATTGGGCCGGGGCTGCTGTACGAGGTGTGCGTGAACCGGGTCATTCGACAGGCCGAATGGCGGGATCGGGAGGATCCTCTACGCTGGATCACGGAGGAATATTCGCGTGCGATTGAGGATTTCATCCGCGTGGCGCCTGAGCAATACCTGTGGATTCACCGGCGTTGGAAATCGCGACCGAAAGATGAGAGATGAGATTCGAGTTTTGGGTTTTGGGTTACGGGTTTCGAGTATGGGGTGGGCATGAGGTTGGAATCGTCCTACAATCCCCACAACTACGGACGGAGTACGCAGTCGGATTCAATCGCATCAATTGGTGGGGCATCCGGGGGTCGGATGTCGTTGAGGAGTGACATGGCGGAACAAGACAAAATCGAGAAATTGCAGCGGGCGGTCGAGGAACATCCCAACAACGAGATGGCCCAGTTCGCCCTCGGAAACGCACTGCTGGAGGCTGGGCGACATGAGGATGCGGGGCCGTGTTTTCAGCGGGTGCTGGCCATCAACAGCCAGAACTCCAAGGCCCACGAACTGCTGGGAACGGCGCAGAAACTTTGCGGCCTTCGGGATCTGGCCGTCGATACGTTGACCAACGGCTACCGGGTGGCGCATCGGCGGGGGGATCTGATGCCGATGAACGCGATGGCGGACCTGCTGAAGGAACTGAATGCGGAAGTTCCCACGGTCGGTTCGAAGCCGGAGGCGGGGAAGGATCGAACCTCGGCGGATGGTTTCTCCTGCCGACGATGCGGCGGCGGTGGTCCGCCGCTGGACAAGCCGCCCTACAAGGGAGAACTCGGAGACACCATCCTCAGCAGCGTCTGCGAACCCTGCTGGCAGGAGTGGCTCGGCATGGGTACTCGTGTCATCAACGAGCTTCGACTACCGATGTACGATCCGCAGGCGCAGGAGATGTACAACAAGCACATGAAGGAATTTTTGCTGATTGAATAGCTTTCAGTAGCCAGTTGCCATCTCACCTCTCGTGATCGATCTTGGGACGCACGTGGTTTTGAA
>CAYXGR010000576.1:0-1996 GCA_964464525.1 uncultured Planctomycetaceae bacterium | reverse complement strand
GCACGGGTGCCCCATCCTTTCTCAAAAGAAAAGGTGGGGAACAACCACTCAACCCAAATCCTCGCAACGCACCAGGCAGTCTTATTGTTTGCCACCGACTTCAGTCAGTGGTGGGTGCCATATTCAATTCCAATCAGCCGGCTTCATCTGAGTAACTCAAAACTCAACGCCGGCGAATCATCCACAATATAATCCCCGGCGCGAAGACCATCGCCGGCCAGATCGCCCACACGAATGCACGGGTCCATTGAAGCTCACGCCCGTCAATCGCCCCGATCCGAGGAATCGGTACCGGCCCGCGGCCGATATATTCCTCCGTGCCGTTTAGCCAATACATGGCATTGATAAACAGATCCAGATTCTCCCTCGGTGGCGGATCCAGTTGAATGCTCTTACTCTCCGCAATGACCGGCTGCATCAGGTGCCGATCCGTCAGGCTCGTGCCGAAGGCGATCACCGCAATCCGCCCCCTACTCGTCTCGCCCGCCTTCCGCTCGCAGGTCACCATCAGGCTGAACGGTCCGTGTTCCGGTGGACGCATCGGATCGATCCGCCCCTGGGATTCCGGATCGTTAATGGCATTCACGATCTCAACCAGCATCTCCGGATCGGCGCCGATATATGTCTCTTTCGAGGGGATGCTCAAGACTTCCCGACGCGTAATCCCCTCCGGCGTGTCCCCCACCGACTCAATCTTGCAGGCGTCCGTGATCAAAAACCGCGTGCCGCGTAGCGGCTTGCCGATGGGATGATCGCTGAACCCCGTGACCGGCAGATGGGAGACATGCTGCCGAATCACGGAAAATCCATGCCCCGTCTCCATATCAGGCTCGACATAGATAATCCGAACACCGTTCTCAATGCGAAGCCCCCAATCCTTCTCCAGCAGCGGCCCATAGCCGTAGGGCGGCGCCATCGGCGGTCCACCGAAGGCACCTCCAGTCAACTGCCAGTTCGCCAGAAACAGAATTCGTGCATCTTTCTCCAGCAAATCACGAACAATCTGACGGTGCTCCTCGCCAAAGAGCGTTTCGTTCGGGGGCGGCCCGCCAAAAGGACTCGGAGCCGCCGGCGGCGTCGGCGGCAGGGCGATGTAGAGTTCTTCGAGTCCCTCGTCGCCCGCTTCCGCCGCCGGTTTTGCCTTCTCAGTCGCGAGGTTCCACTCACTCACCTTGAAATTCGCCGACTCCAGACGTTTCTTCACTTCCGACAACATACTCAGCGGGATAGAGCTTTGAGCCGGTCGCGCGAAGGGGTTCCGCTGTTTCGGTGGCGGCGGCTCAAACGCCAGCAGTGTAACCCGACCGAAGGGTTTGTCCGACGAGAGTGCCAGTATCGCCGACGATAGAACGCTGTCTCCATTAAAGGTTCGGGGAAGTTCCTCGTCCGAGGCCCGCGCGCCGGGAATCCGCTCCTGCGGTGGCCAGACGGATTCAAACCCGACGACCTGAATCTTCCCGTTGAATTCGATCACGACCGAGTTGTCTTCCTTCAACTCGTCGGCAACCGAACCCAGCTTAAGTTCCGGCAGGTCCGTCAGCTCCTGCTCAATGCCCGCCAGGGAATCGATCTGGGACTTGAACAGTCCCCCGTCCCGTCCGGCCTCGATCATTTGACGCGAAGCGTCATCCAGACTGGATAGCCGATCGGCCAGACCGACCAGGAGTTGCCCACAGACTGCGGCATTCTGTTCCAGCCGGCTCGTGGTTCTCCGCACATTCGTCAGCGCCTGCTGCAACTGAGTCGGATCACCCGTATCGATCACCCCCAACAGCCCCAATCGATTCTGCTGAAGGCCGCGACTGATGTCTTGAAGAACGCTCCCGACCTCGTACCGGACGCGAAGCGGGCCGCGCTGCACCTGCGTCGACCAGTTCGCGTGCTGCGTCACCATCGGAAAGGTGTCCGCAAATTGATTCACCCGTTGAACCAGGCCGTCCAACACCGCCCCCACCGCGACGCCGCGATCCGCATAGGACTTCAACGCCGCGGCGCT
>CAYXGR010000575.1:0-1996 GCA_964464525.1 uncultured Planctomycetaceae bacterium | reverse complement strand
GGGACGAGTTCGGCCATGGGGGATGATTCTACAGAGATCTGGAGGATCGTGCGATCATGAGGAGCCGTGGACTTCGGTCTGCGCGGCCGCGCGAAGACCGGTTGTTTGTGGGTGCCCGCACTGCTTGAAGCAGTGGCACACTTCACACTGGGACGCGCGTTCTACTGTAGCATCCCCGCGGCCGCTTCGACGGGGTGGAGGATTTCTCTTCGGCGGAGGATATCCAGGGCGGTCTGGATGTCCTCTCCGTAGATGCGATCTTCTTCGGCGTGGGGGATCGTCTTGCGGAGCGTTTCGAGCGCGACGCGCGGGCCGACGCCCGGCTTGATGGGCAATCGATAATCCAAGGCTTGCGCGGCACACATCATCTCGATCGCCAGGACGGTCTCCACATTCTCCAGAATCTGTCGGCACTTCAGGGCGCTCTGGGCGCCCATGCTGACGTGATCCTCCTGACCGAGGCTGGTGGGGATCGAATCGACGCAGGCCGGCGTCGACAGCACCTTGCACTCGTTGAGTAAGGCGGCGGCGGTGTATTGCGGGATCATGAACCCGCTGTTCAGGCCCGTATCCTTCATCAGCAGCGGCGGCAGACCGTCCGGACCGGAAAGTAACAGATAGACCCGTCGTTCGGAGATGTTAGCCCACTCCGTCAGGGCCATCGACAGGGCATCGAGCGACAGGGCGAGCGGCTCGCCGTGGAAGTTCCCCCCGCTGATGATGTCGTCGTCGGCCAGGATCGGGTTGTCTGTTACGGCGTTCAGTTCGGTCTCGATCGTTACAGCGGCAAAGCGAAGGGTATCGCGGCAGGCCCCGTGAACCTGCGGCACGCAGCGCAGCGAGTAGGGGTCCTGCACCTTGTCGCAATGCTCATGGGAAACCAATATCTCGCTCCCGGCCATCAGTCGGCGAACATTCCCCGCGACTTCGACGGCCCCTGCGTGAGGCCGCAGCGCGATGAGTCGCTCGTCGAATGGTCGGAGGCTTCCGCGAAACGCCTCCAGCGACATCGCGGCGATGAGATCGGCATGTTTCGCAAGATGCCGTGCCCGAACGACGATCTCCGCAGCGTAGGCCAACATGAGTTGGGTGCCGTTGATCAGGGCCAATCCATCCTTGGCCCCGAGCCGCACGGGTGACAGACCGTGGGCCGCGAAGGCCTCGGCTGTGGGGCGGCGTGTCTCACCCTCCCAGACCTCGCCCCGGCCGATCAGCGGCAGAACCAGGTGAGCCAGTGGGGCCAAGTCTCCGCTCGCCCCGAGCGAGCCGCGCGTCGGCACGACGGGGAGCAGGTCATGGTTGAGCATCTCGGCCAGGCATTCGATGCATTCGGGTTGAATCCCGCTTGCGCCGGCCAGCAGGGCGTTGATCTTGAAGAGCAGCATCCAACGAACGAGGGATGTGGGAACCGGCGGGCCGACACCGACCGCGTGCGACAGAATCAGGTTGACCTGAAGTGTCTCCAGTTGGGCCCGGTCGATCCGTTTGTTGCAGAGGCTGCCGAAGCCCGTGTTGACACCGTAGATGGCCTCGCCCGATTCGAGGTGGTGTTCGATTCGACGGCGGCTTTCACGAACCCGATTCCAGGCGGTCTGGGAAATGGTGATGCGGAGGGGTTGGTCGCTCGCGTAATCGAGTGTTGCCCATGAAAGCGGAGCGTCACCCAGGGTGAGCGGGACGGCTTTGGCGTCGTGTGTCTTTCGATTGGAGCCCATGATCGCTTAGTATAGGGGGGCTGTGAAATAGGGCCAATGGAGTGTGTGCGTCCCGGGTGCATGACACTTTACGCGGATAATACTCTGAGCCCCGGCGCGTTTGCGTAGGGCTCTTGCTGGAGTCGTCCGTTGATCATCGGCCCCACTCGCTTGCGCTCGGGGCTCGGATTGGAGGCCCGTCGGGTGATCGGGGCTTGGATTCTCTGATCCGCAAGATCATCAGATGGGTCTGATGACCCATCCTACGCCGGATTCGTAAGTCGCGGAAACTGTCTGGGACC
>CAYXGR010000574.1:0-1996 GCA_964464525.1 uncultured Planctomycetaceae bacterium | reverse complement strand
GAAGGGTTTGAAGAGGACGGCGTGCAGGCCCTCTTGTCGGGCGCGGACGATCGAGTGGTTCGGATCGTATCCGAAGCCGGTCATGAGCATGACCGGGCAGTCCGGGTTTCGATCACGGGCGGCGGCGAAGACTTCGTAGCCGTTCTTGTTCGGCATCTTGATGTCCGCCAACACCATGTCGTATGTATTTTTCTCCAGCATCTCGATGGCCTCGGCCCCGTCGCAGGCCGATTCCACCACGCAACCGGAACGCTTCAGCACCCCACCGACCGTCTCGCGGATGATCTCCTCATCATCCGCCACGAGGATGCGCTTGCCTTCGAGAAGCGGATCCACATCCGCAACGCCCCCGCTTCGGCCGAGGATCCCCTTTCGTGGGGAGGCGACGTTTTTCACGCGTGAGCGGATCCCGTCGACGTCATCGATGATGGCCGTCAGCCGGCGTCTGAGGTCGTCGTTGCCGATGTATTCCTCCATCAGCATGCCGGCCTCGGTGATGATGTTGTTCAGCGGGCCGGCGATTTCGTCGGTGACGTCGTCGGCCAGTTGGCCGGTCGATTCGTACCGTTCGATGATCAACAGATCGAGCATATTGAGCGCCAGGGCCACGTATCGCGCGAGGATCTCGGCAAACTGACGATCGTCCTCGTTAAACGCCGCCAGCCGATCCGATTCGATGTCGAAGACGCCGATCACCTTGTCGTGCAGCCGCAGGGGAACCGTCAGAGAGCTTCGGGCGGTCTCCAGGCCCTGGACATAGCGCGGATCCTTCGAGGTGTCGTGGCAGATGTAGCTCCGGCCGGTCGCCGCCACGTAGCCGCTGATGCTGGCGTCATCGACCGTGGCGAAGATGTCGAGATCGTTGGTCATGTCGCTCATGCCGTGCTGGAGGACGAACTCCAGACGGTTCGACTTCTTGTCGATCAGCAACACGGCGAAGTTGTCATACCGCAACAGATCGTGCATGTAGCGGAGCATCTTCCGTTCGAGAAGGCTGATCCGCTCTTCGACGTCCATGCCCGCCGTAGTTTCCGCGTCGAGCCGCACCAGCTCGCGACCGGCGAGATCGATCGCGTCGATCTTCTTCTGCAGGCGGCGGCTGTGGGTGACTTCCCAGACGACGGAGGTGTATTGCGTGATCTGCTCGTTCTCATTCACAACCGGGGTGATCGTGGATTCAAAGTATTGATCATCGCCGGCAATCAGGCTGAAACGCCGCGCCCGATTGTGTGCAGGGGTGGCTCGATCGCGCTCGGCGGATGGGCCGAATGTGCGCAGACACACGTCGGCGATCTGATCGGTCAGGTCGGTCGGATAGCTTCTCATCTTGGGATTGGCCCAGATCCGGCGTCCGTCGACACCGATGATGCAGACGCCCTGCCCGATCGTGTTGAGGATCAGAGTCGCCTGAAGGTCGACCGCGCTCCGCTCCAAGGCCATGAAGTCGCTCTGATCGCTGATGACCAGATCGAATTGGCTTTCAAGCAGCGCCGCCATCGCCTCGCCGAACGAGTCGACAAGCCGAACCTCCACCCCCTCCCCAAGATGGGAGATGATCTCCTCCCCCTTGGATCCCGGTTTCGCCAATAATAATATCTTGGCGCGCGTCGCTATCGTGCTCATGGCTTTCATCCGCGCTTCAGTATGCGGCCAAAAGCAGGCAGCGACCATGGCCGTTGACTCGGCCAGCCGTGCACACCCAAGGCCTATTCCCCCACTATCCACTCCGTACCGTATTCTATCGTCCCCACCCGAAGAAAACAAAACTCTACGCAAAAATTGCAGGCCAGGATCGTCCACATTTTTCCGGCAACCGGACGATCGGAGCACGTCTCGATCCCGACATCGATACACGTCGGTCGCCTTGTCCCGGCGGTCACGTCAATCCCGCCTGAGTTTCGCAACCCTCTTATCGGCCCATTGGAGTCCAGCACTCGATTTCGACAGACAGCAGGGTATCAATCGGACCGCCCTGATTCTCCCCGGATCACCGGAT
>CAYXGR010000573.1:0-2002 GCA_964464525.1 uncultured Planctomycetaceae bacterium | reverse complement strand
AGTGCGGGCTCCTGGTTCCCAACTCTCGGGCCGGAGAGTAGAGAAAGGAAAGGAAGTCTCTGCTGGGAACCACCAGAAGTATAGCCGGATCTCGTCTGGTGCAAAGTAAAAAATCGGAAAAATCCCGAAAAATTTCTGGCCGCATTTCTCAGAAGTGCCCCCATTTCAGACCCTCCAAACAGGCCCTATCAGGTCGGCAAATTGATCGGTCCATCCCCTCCGCTGTGATTTGATCGTATCCGTGTACGTATATGCGTACATGTGCGATGGATTACCGGAATCTGCGGAACTATTCACACCGGAATCCGGGTTGTGATTTGTATTGCGATACGGAATATCATGAATAGGTTTTTGCCTTACGGTGCGATTGGAGCCCGAAGTTATGGCTCCATGGAAGGTCCCATATGTGCGTTTCCTGCTCATCCGATATGAGCATTTCGGGTTCAGCACCATCCAGGCGTTCCGGGTTGAAGTGGTCAGCGGTAAACCGGTTGAGCGGCGTGCCGCGGATCCATCGTCACTCGGCGTCGCCCCATCGTCGGAACTACAGCTCTTCAAAGCGTGCCGTGAAATGGCGAAGGGCCTCGGGTTCGTGGACGATCCGCAATCCCTTGATCGCGTCGCGCTTGGCGAACAGTTCGGTCATCGCCTCGATGACGTAATCGATGTGGCTTTGCGTGTAGACCCGGCGGGGGATCGCCAGGCGGACGAGCTCCATCGGCGGCGGCGGTCGGCCAGGCCCGCCGAACATGACGCTGCCGATCTCCACCGACCGAATGCCCGCCTCGCGATACAGCCCGCAGACGACGGCCTGACCGGGGAACTGCTCGGGTGGGATGTGCGGGCAGAATGCCTTGGCATCGACGTAGATCGCGTGACCGCCGGGCGGCTCGACGATCTGAATACCCGCTTCGAGCAGCTTGTCTCCGAGATATTGGGCGCTGCGGATGCGGTAGTTGAGGTAATCCTCGCGCAAGACCTCCTCGAAGCCTCGGGCCATGGCCTCCAGATCGCGGCCGGCCAGGCCGCCGTAGGTGACGTAGCCCTCGGTGAGAATGAGCAGGTTGGACGCCTGATGAAACAAAGCCTCGTCGCGCAGCAGGAGGATGCCGCCGATGTTGACGATGCCGTCCTTCTTGGCCGAGATCGTCGCCCCGTCGGCCAGGTCGAATAGGTCGTGGACAATCTCCTGCACGGATCGATCCTGCTGCCCCGGCTCGCGGATCTTGATGAACCAGGCGTTCTCCGCGAATCGGCAGGCGTCGAGAAAGAAGGGCAGCTTGTGTCGGTCACAGACGGCGCGGACGGCGCGCAGGTTTTCGAGGCTGACCGGCTGGCCGCCGCCGCTGTTGTTTGTGATCGTGACCATGACGAGGGGGATGCGTTCGGGGCCGACGCGTTCGATCAGGGCCTCCAGGGCTTCGATATTGATGTTGCCCTTGAAGGGGTGGCGGTTGCGTGGATCGGCGGCCTCGGGGATGGGCAGATCGAGGGCCTCGGCCCCGCTGTGTTCGACATTGGCCCGCGTCGTGTCAAAGTGAGCGTTGTTCGGCACGATTTTGTCCGGGCCGCCGACGAGTTCGAAGAGCAGGCGCTCGCTGGCCCGGCCCTGGTGGGTGGGCAACACGTGCTCGAAGCCGGTGATCTGGGTGATGCGATCCTTGAATCGGTAGTAGGAGGAGGCCCCGGCGTAGGATTCGTCGGCCCGCATGATGCCCGCCCACTGCTCGCTGCTCATCGCCCCGGTGCCGGAGTCGGTCAGCAGGTCGATCAGCACGTCGGCGGCGCGGAGGAGAAAGACGTTGAAGCCGGCCTCACGCAACAGCACCTCGCGCTGCGGCGGGGTGGTCATGTGTATCGGCTCGACAACCTTGATCTTAAACGGCTCGATGATGGTGCGCATCGGGCGGACTCCATGAACGGCGGGTTCAATCAAACGATTGTCCCGATCATGGAGGCTGCGGGGTGGGGCGTCAAACTCACTTCAGCTCGGTAGGATGGG
>CAYXGR010000572.1:0-2009 GCA_964464525.1 uncultured Planctomycetaceae bacterium | reverse complement strand
CACTGCTTCTTCCGTGGCACCGGTTTCCAACCTGTGGCACCGGTTTCCAACCGGTGCGTTCATGGTGTTCGATCCCCCCCCAGTGACACGCATTACTTATTCCCCCTACCTTTCTTTTGAGAAAGGATGGGGCACCCATGTCTTTTTCGCACCGGCGGGACGCCGATGCTCCCCCGATTTGAGAGGGGATGGGGCACCCATGCACCGGTTTCCAACCGGTGATCAACACGAATCCCGATCATCGAGCCGGAATATCCCGCCTGGAAAAACCGATCAACCCCAGCGTCCAGAATACGGCACCGGCCGTGAGCAAAACGCCGATATCCCCCCATCGCCATGAGGCATCCCGGACGATCGGCAAAGGGGCGTAGTAGTCGAGAAAGCCGGTAAAGGCGATCTCCCTCGCCGCGGGCCAGAAGGCAACGATCAGGTTCAATACGAACGAGTAGAACACGACCACAAAACAGATCACCACGGCCGTCGTCCGCCGGTTGCACAAGGCCGAGACCGAGACGGCCAGACATGACAGGAAGACATAGACCCCGTAAAGATGAACCGTCAGGATGGCAAGCAGATCCAGACGCACATCGTCCCAGCCGATCAGCGTTCGGCCCAGCCAGACTCCCATCCAGAGGGTCCAGCAGAGCGGAAGCCCGTAGAGCAAGGTCGCGATCGTCATTGAGATATAGAACCGGGATCGGGAGACCGGCAGCGTTGCAAGCGAGTCCATCGTGCCGCGGTCGATCTCGCCGGCGAGCACGCCGCTGGCCAGCGAGAGGATGAAGGAGATGAGAACCGTCCACATCATAGGGTGTGTGAAGACCAGGCTCGTGATCCCCGTCCGGCTGAACATGTCCCCGAGATCGGCCCCGAGCATGGCACTGATCAATCGCCGGACCCATTTCAGGTTGAGCCAGACATGGCTTTTATCCATCGGCATGGAATCGATCGCGAACATCATCACCACGACGAATCCCAGCAACAGAAACATCGCGCCGATCGCGAACCAGCCATAATCCCGAATCGTTTTCAGGGTGAAGGGTCGACTAATCATCGTCGTCTCGCTCGGGAGCATTCATTTCCATTGAGCTTTGCGTCTCAGCCGGCGCCGAGGAATCCACTCGGTAATATCTTGTGAACAGGTCTTCCAGATCAGGCGGGCCGATGATCAGATCTTCGACACCGGAGGCGGTCAGCCAGGGGAGCAGTCGATCCACCGGCCCCTGCCAGGTGGCCGATCGAGTGCCGTCGCGCGTCGATTGTATTTCAAGTCCTTCCGGCGGGTTTTCCCGCGGCGATCGATCCGCCTTCAGCCTGAACGTTACGCGCCGCAGTGCACGGCCGCGCAGGGCGTCGATCGTGCTCTCCTCGATCAATTGACCGGATCGGATGATGGCCACGCGATCGCACAACAGCTCCACCTCGCTGAGCGTATGGCTGGAGAACAGGATCGTTCGGCCGGCACCCGCGGCGGCCCGCAACTCTTCGTATAAGACATGCTGAACCAGTGGATCGAGCGCTGTTGTCGGTTCATCGAGGATGAGCAGTTCCGGTCGGTGCATCATTGCCTGGATCAGGCCGAGCTTTTGTTTCATGCCGCGAGAATAGTCGCGGATGCGTCGATGCAGCGTCAAATCGAATCGCTGCTGCAAACGGGCGATCTCCTCCTCCGCGCCGCCACCCCGGGCCTGGTCGCAAAAGCTCAGAAAGTCCGCGCCCGTCATCCAGTCGTGAAAATGAACTTCGCCGGAGAGGTAGCCGACGTGTGCGCAAACGTCCACGCTATCCTGCCATGCATCGCGACCCAGCACGCGGGCGCGACCTTGCGTCGCCCGCAACAGGCCCACGAGAATCCGCAGCGTGGTCGTCTTGCCGGCGCCGTTGGGGCCGAGGAAGCCGAAGATCGAACCCACCGGAACGCGCAGGTCCAATCCGGCCAGCGCCGTCACGTCGCCGTATCGCTTCACCAATCCCTGAATGTCCACTGCATGTATCATCTGTAACTCAAC
>CAYXGR010000571.1:0-2010 GCA_964464525.1 uncultured Planctomycetaceae bacterium | reverse complement strand
GCACCATCAGCCGGCTTCAGCCGGGCTTTCATGATTAGATCCCGCCGAGAAGGGATCACATTGCCACGCCCAAACTGTCATACACCCCCGCCCTGCGACCCCCCATCCCCCGATCCCGGTCACTTCTTTCGTTTCGATGTTTCGGCGTTTCGACTTTTCGACGTTTTCCCCCCCACGGTTGATTCAGCCTCGCTTTCATGGGACAATGGCAACCCTATCCAATCCGCGATGGAGGCCGACGCCTCGAACCATAGGAGTCCAAGGTAACATGACCGACACCCTCGTCGAACAGGCTCAGGATCGTATCGGAAAGGCCCTCGGCCGTATCCCGAGCGGCTGTGCCATTCTCACCGCCCGCACGGCCACCAGCCGAACCGGCATGCTCGCCTCCTGGGTCCAGCAGGCCGGCTTCGATCCGCCGACGCTTTCTGTCGCGGTCAAGAAGGATCGACCGATCGAAATGCTGATCGACGCGGCCGGTGCCCTGGTGCTCAACCTCCTCGGCGAGAATCCCGGCCCGATGTTCAAGCATTTCGGCAAGGGGTTCGCCCCGGAGGAGGATGCCTTCGCCGGTCTGGACACGCGAGACGTCGAAGGCGGCGTCGTCATCGCCGATCGGATCGCCTGGCTTTCCGCGAGAGTCGTGGGCAAGCACTCCGCCGGCGATCACTGGCTCTACATAGCGGAAGTCACACAAGCCGGAATGGATGAGGACGCCGATTTACAATCGCCCTACGTCCACATCCGTAAGAATGGCCTGACTTATTGACCACCCAAAGTTTACTCATGACTCATCACTCGAAACTCGAAACGAATAACAATGAATCTCTTCGCCCTTATCGCCGAATCCTTTACCAGCCTGAGCAAGAACAAGGTCCGCACCTCCCTCAGCATGCTTGGCATCGTGATCGGCGTCGGCGCCGTTATCACTCTGGTCGCCATGGCTCAGGCCACGAAGACACGAGTAGAGGAGGAGATTGCCAAGCTCGGCGACGACTGGATGTTCATCGGCTACTGGGGCGTCGCCCACGGCGGCGTCCGCAAGGGCGACCAGGAACGCAAGCCCATGCAGACCCGCATCGAGGCCGATGCCATCATGGAGCAATGCTCCGCCGTCCGCGCCGCCACCCCCCGAAATCGAATGACCATGCAGGTCAAGAGCAGCTATTCCAACTACGCCGCCGGCGTCATCGGCGCCTATCCCTGCTATCAGGACATTCGCCGATGGACCATCGAGTCCGGTCGCCTCCTCACTCAGGATGACGAGGAGACCAGCCGTCCGGTCTGTGTCATCGGTCAGTCCACCGCACAGGAGCTGTTCGGGTCCATCAACCCCGTCGGCGAGGTTATTACCGTCAAGAATGCCCGCTTCGAGATCGTCGGCCTCCTCTCCCCCAAGGGTCGGGGGAGCTGGCGCGACCATGACGACGTCATCATCTTCCCATACATGGTGTTTCAAAGGAAGATCGCCGGGTCCGAACGCTCCGGCACCATCCTCGCCGCCGCCCACCACGGCATCGATCCCAAGATCGCCGAGAATCAGATCCGAGGCATGTTGCGCCAGATGCACAACTTGCGGGAGGAAGATCCCGACGACTTCCGCATCCACGCCACCAGCGAATCCGCCGCCGCCAAGGAGGAGTCCAGCGATTCCTTCGCCTGGCTCCTGGGAATGATCGCCGGCGTCTCGCTGGTCGTCGGTGGCGTGGGGATCATGAACATCATGCTGGTGAGCGTGACCGAGCGCACCCGCGAGATCGGCCTGCGGATGGCCATCGGCGCCGGCGGCATGGACATCATGATGCAGTTCCTCATCGAGGCGATCATGCTCTGCACCCTCGGCGGCATCATCGGCATGTTCAGTGGATGGGGGTTCAGCCACGTCCTGACGACCTGGAAGGGCTATGAGACGGAGGTCTCCTACTGGATCGCCTCGATTGCCCTCGGCTTCGCATCCGCCACCGGCGTATTTTTCGGATTCTACCCCGCCTGGCGCGCCAGCCGACTCGA
>CAYXGR010000570.1:0-2011 GCA_964464525.1 uncultured Planctomycetaceae bacterium | reverse complement strand
AGTAGACCTCGCCGAAGCCGCCGGTGCCGACGCCACGCTGGATCGTGTAGCCCGGAAGCGGCCGATCGCCCTGATTGAATCGAAACGACATGTCACCCATCCCTCGAGAATCGCACCCCTGTCGGGTCGCGGCTCTTCCTCTTGTTGACTACCCGATTCCTCGGCCCGCGGCCGATGGATCCGACCATTCCACTACGCTGAAACTCAACTCCCCCAACTTTGCTTGTTCGCCGAGTACGACTGGCGTGGCCTGCCCGCCCGGCCCCATGGGCTTGATGTAGAGCCGACCGCCTCGCTCCATCAGGACGAAACCGCCCGGCGATTGACTCCGCAGTCGGATATGGCACTCCCGCGTGCTACCCAATAGAACGGGGCCGGACCAGAGAATCGCACGCCGGCTATCCGTCGTCGTTCGCACCCCCTCGCCCAGTTCCAGCACGGCGGCCGTGCTCTTGAGGCTTGGGCGGCGAAACTTCAGCCGAATCCGTTTGCTCAGGCGGATGCGGTCGCCATCCTGCAGCAGGGCATGATCGATCTGGCGGCCGGCGAGTTCGACCCCCGTCTCGGCTACGACGAAGTAGTCCTCGCCCGCCCGGACGATCTCCGCCTGTCGCTCGGACAGATCACTGATCAGCGGCAGGTCCGCGGTCGCGCCCGGCCCCGAGCGCCCGATGCCGATCCGATCGCCACGGAGCAGGAGATAGCTTCCGACGCCGTCGATGCGGAGCAGCATACGTTTGGGCAGACCCGGCACCCGGTGTCGATCGTCTCGACGCGCGACGGGTGGTTTGAAACCCGCGACGCGCGGCTCGCCTGCGATACGCGTCGGGGCGTCGGCCGATGCCGCCAGAGTCTCGTCGCCCGTGGGCATCTTCTTTCCGAGCAGCAGTCCCAACGGCCCTTCGAGCAAGGCTCGGCGGTTTTCTTCGAGAAGTTTTAGATGCTTCCGTACGTCGGTGATCCAGCCGGTCTTGGGGTTGAGCTTTGCCAGCCGACCGAGCAAGACACTTGCCCGTGTGTGGTCCTCATCCGACATCGCCTGTGCCGCGTCTCGTGCGAGGCCGATCGACTTTTCGAGCTCGACGCGCTCCCCGCGATTTCGTCCGATATCGCCCAATGCGGACAGGTCCGACATCACGCGATCCAGGCGGCCGCCCAGAAATTGTTCGGTCGCCGTCTTCAAGACGTTGTCAACGAGTTTGGTTTCCATCTCGGTCAGTCCGCTCAGGTGCTTATCCATCCGCCGGGCCATCTCGAACTTCTCGGCCGCTACGTGGAGGTGACCCTCCTTCAACGCCGACCGGGCAGCGGCGAGGGCGGCCTCGGCCCGCTCGGCCTGCCTTTCGATGGCATCGGTCACGGCGGCGTGCTCGGTATTCTCCGAAGGGGCGTCGGCCAGGGCGTCGGCGGCGCCGGTCAGGCTGCCGGCGTCGAGCCTCTGGCGTGCCTCGCCCAGTGCCGCGGCCTGATCGTGCTGCAACGCCTGATCTGCCTGCGCGGCCTCTCTGGCGCGTCGCTGCCACTGTGCGACCTTCTTGGCCTGATGGCCGCATCGGGCGGCACGGTCGAAATCGATCCGGGCCTGATTGAATCGTTTTCCGAGGAGGTGCTCCTGACCCCGGTTGAGAAGGGCCTCCGCCAGATCCTTGCGGAGCCGCTGGATGCGGCGTTGATCGGACAGATCGTCGGCGATGGCGATTTCGAACGCGTCGTCCAATCGCCCCGCCGCGAAGGCGTCCTCCGCGTTTTTCATCCGAACTGTCGCCAATCGACCGAACATGCATCCACTCCTAAGCGATGGGGGGTTGGATCATCGGGATCCAGAAAACGGGCTGCTGGTAGCCGGGTTCCGATATTGTAACCGTTTTCCGCATGATTATTCCCTGTTGCGGCGTCCTCTTTCGGCGAGACCGGCATTCGATCCGCCGGGATCCAGAGTGGTATTCGCCCGGGGCGACGGAATATTCAGGACCATCGAGATTTGTGGCACCGGTTTCCAACCAACCTGTGG
>CAYXGR010000569.1:0-2015 GCA_964464525.1 uncultured Planctomycetaceae bacterium | reverse complement strand
TCGTTTTAGAGGGTGGGCGGTGACCGACTCCCTTACGGTCGCGGCTCTTATAGGAGATGCTCTGATAAACGTGGCTCTGAATCAATTATCTTGTGAGAAAAGAGGGTTAAGCGGGCCTTCCCATGGACCGATACCCATATTAAAAGCATTCCCCCCGCTCGATATTGTACGTTTGTATCAGCCGGTACCGGTCCATCCGCGTCCGCACGAAGCGGTTCGTTCCAATATGCCTGTTCGAGTCTGTTTGCGAGTGCCCGCAAGGGCTGCAGGAGACGGACTTGAATCCTGTACGGAGTGATCTCATGAGTCTCAGCGCACCGCCGAAGCCGAATCTACAACACCTGCTCCAGCCCGGTTTTCCCTCACTGAACGATGAATCACTCGTGGGTGCCTTTATCCCGCAGGCCCCGGAAGATTTCAAGGAGGCCGGTCTGGACGAGACGATTGTGGAATCCTTGATCCTGAAATTCCTGGCCGGAGTCGGCTCGGCAAGCGGCGGTGAGATCGCCACCGAGCTTTGCCTGCCGGGGCAACCCATCATCGAATATCTCGGCAAACTCAAGCAAAAGCAGATCGTCGTTCGGGTGGATTCCGCCAGCATGGGTGATTTTCAATATACCCTGACCGACGGGGGAAGGGATCGGGCTCAGCGATATCTGAGGGAGTCGATGTATGTCGGGGCGGCGCCGGTCCCGCTTGCGACCTACATCCGCGCGATGCGAGCACAGACGGTCACCAAGGTCTATCCGAAGGAGGAAGATCTGCGGCGTGCCTTCAGCGATTTGATGATCAGTGATGAGTTGTTCGACGTCCTCGGACCCGCAATCAACTCGGGCCGGGGCATGTTCCTCTATGGATGTCCGGGCAATGGCAAGACGAGCATAGCGGAGCGCATCTCTCGAAGTTTCGGTGACGAGATCTACCTCCCGAAATGTCTGATTGCGGACGGATACATCATCAAGCTGTTCGACAGTGTCAACCACGAGGCGGTGGAGACCGAATCGGAATCCATTCTGAAAAAGGGCAAGATCGACCAGCGCTGGGTGAAGATCAGGCGGCCCACCCTCGTCGTCGGCGGGGAGCTGACCATGGACGCCCTCGAGGTGCGATACGACCCCACGACGAAGGTATGCGAGGCGCCGGTTCAGTTGCGATCCAATGGCGGATCACTACTCATCGACGACTTCGGGCGGCAGCGGATGCGGCCCATCGAGCTGCTCAACCGTTGGATCGTCCCCTTGGAGAAGCGCTACGATTTTCTCGCGCTGCCCAACGGGAAAAAGCTCCAGGTTCCGTTCGATCAGCTCATCATCTTCTCGACCAACCTGGAGCCGAAGGATCTGTGTGACGACGCCTTTCTCCGGCGGATTCCCTACAAGATCAACGTCCCCGATCCGACGGAAGCAGAGTTCCGGGAACTGTTTACTTTCGTGGGACCGGCCCTCGGATTTGAGATCGACGAGGAAGCTCAAGCCTCGTTGGATTACCTCATCGAGACGCATTACAAGCAAATAGGTCGGCCGTTCCGCTGCTGTCAGCCGCGAGACTTGTTGCTGCAGGTCCGGAATCGATGCCGTTATACCGGGCAGGAGCCCGTCTTGACGCGCGAAATGTTCGACTATGCGTCTTCGGTCTATTTCACGATCATGTAGAGGCTCCGGGGAACCGAATACGCGGCCTAGGGCGACACCTGATCCCGGCCTCAATAAACGCTCCCGGGCTAGCCTGTGAGTTTACCGTCGGGTGCATGACAGTTAGGGGGGGGCCAAACGGAACCCTCTCTCGCCGGGATCGAATCGTGAAAGCCCGGCTGAAGCCGGCTGAGGGGAGTTACCCATGGCGTCCACCACCGACTGAAGTCGGTGGCAAACAAAAAACTGCCGGCTGAAGCCGGCAAGAGAAACCGAACCGGCAAGAGAAACCGCGGATTCTGTCATGGGTTCTTCAGCGTCCAGCCGGTCCATCTCTCGTTGACAGTGCACTTCGACCCGGTTAGCCTGACTTCGCATGTTGTG
>CAYXGR010000568.1:0-2017 GCA_964464525.1 uncultured Planctomycetaceae bacterium | reverse complement strand
GCACTGCTTGAAGCAGTGGCACACCCGTGTGTTGAGCATGCTTACCCGGCACTGCTTGAAGCAGTGGCACACTCGTGTATTGAGCATGGCACCCGACATCTTTCGCTATTCATAATTCGCTATTCGCTATTTCCCCCCTCACCGCCGGAGGAAATGGTCCATCAACTCGTGCCCCGCCTCCACGCGAAAGTCACTCCGCTCCGCCATCTGCTCGGAAAACACCATCTTCGCCAAGCCCCGAGGCACGTCCGATCCGGCCATACAAAACGGCGGAGGCGTCGCGGTATGCACCCGCTGCTCGACCGGTGTCGGATGGTCGGGCGCGACCAGGATCCGCCAGCGATCGTACGACCGGAGCTGCTCCAGTACCGGCCCGACGATCTGCTCGTCGATCCGTTCAATCGCCTCGACCTTGGCCGCCGCATCCCCCATGTGACCGGCCTCGTCCGGGGCCTCAATATGCACCGCGACCAGGTCATAGTCGTTCAGCGCCTCGAGTGCGTAGCGGCCCTTTGCGGCGTAGTCGGTGTCGATGAAGCCCGTCGCTCCGGGCACGTCGATCAACGGCCAGCCCAAAAGCCGGCCCAGCCCCCGAATCAGATCGACCGCCGCGATAACCGCACCACGGACGCCGAAGCGAGTATGAAAACGCGGCAGAATGGGCTTTCGACCCTGTCCCCAGAGCCAGATGTGCGTTGCCGGCAATTCTCCCAGATCGGCCCGGACCCGGTTGACCTCGTGCCCGGCGACGATCGGCTCGGCCCGCTCCATGATCTCCCGCACGACACGCCCACCCTTACCCTTCGGCCGGTAATCCGCGACCGGCTCGCCGGGGATATCGTGCGGCGGCATGCAGACGGCGTCGAGGGCGATGGGATCGCGAATGATCATCAGGTTGCGATAGGAGACACCCGTGTGAAAGATCGGATTCTCGCCGCCGAACTCCGCATTGAGCGCCGCGACGATCCGCTCCGACTCCGCCGTGCGGATGTGCCCGGCGGTGAAGTCGGCCATCTCGCCGCCTGCGATGTTCACCAGGTTGCAGCGAAAGACGATGTCGTCAGCGTCGAGCGGGATCTTCCGGGCGACGGCCTCGATCGGCGCCCGTCCGGTGTAGTATTCCCGAACGTCGTAGCCCAGCAGCGACATCGTGGCCACATCACTGCCGGGCGTGAACCCATCGGGCACCGTCCGAACGGTCCCCAGCCGACCGTCCTCGACGATGGAGTCGATGTTGGGAATGTCGGCCGCTTCGAGCGGCGTCTTGCCGCCCAGGGCCGCGACCGGCTCATCCGCCGCGCCGTCGATCAGAATAATGGCATATTTCGTTCGCACGTGGATCTACCCGAACAGAGTTCTGTAATGGATCGACGGGCCAGTATAGCGGTACTCGAATGCGTCTGAAACATGGCAAAGTTGCGATGGATTCAAGTGACGAAGGCCGATAAACTGGGACCCGATCGGGCGATCAGCGGCAGTAGGTTCGAATCGACGGAATACCCTGTCAGGGCGTCTCCCTTGTGATTGGTGTATAATACCCATGGCGATTCGATGATGACTTCCGAGTCACGACGATTGGTGAGGGATTTCAGCATAGTACGATCAATTGAGGGTGTCTTTCGGAATGGAAAGGTCGAGTTGCTGGAACCGGCGCCGTCGGTGTCGGATGCCCGCGTCATCGTAACATTCCTGCCCCAATCCGAAACTGTTGATCTTCAATCGCGCGGCATTTCTCGTGAGCAAGCCACTGATTTGCAGAGCCGGCTCGGCGCATTCGCCGAGGACTGGCAGTGTCCCGACATGGATGTCTATGATGCCCTGTAACCTCGGCGATGTGGTCCTGGTTCTCTTCCCCGATTCCCATTTAAGAACCGCCGCCGCATTCGGGGAAGGTGTCACCCTTGATGATAACCGAGATGGCTTGTTCGATCCTTCGCCCTGAAAGGGCGACAGGCCAAAGCCCAGGGTGAAACCCTGGGTAACAAGCCCCCACCCAAATCAAGCCCTGAAAGGGCGA
>CAYXGR010000567.1:0-2033 GCA_964464525.1 uncultured Planctomycetaceae bacterium | reverse complement strand
CCTATCGACAGACCGCCGACTGGGTTCGCTGCAATCTGGCCGAGTCGAAGCCGGGCAGCGTGACGATCTATCAGATGATGACGGATGGAGCGGCGAAGGTTCGCGGTTTGCGTCATGGCAAGAAAAAGATCAAGCCGCTTCCGTCGCCCGATCATTTCAATCTTTCCGGCGGGTCGACACGGCTTCACAGCGCCAACCTGACGCCACGGGATGCGCCCTATCAGGTGCCGCTGTGCGACGCGGCTGAGCGGGCGATTCTTCGTGCCCTGCTGGATTTTGCCCATTGGCCACGGGGCAAGATTGACGCTTCGCATCGCTGGGAGCGGGATGTCGACGGCGGGGGCTTCAAGGGGACGCAGACGCTGGAATTTGTCGACCTGGTTCGGTTCGATCACGACACGATCGGCAAGGGGGAGATCGCCGCCCGGTTGACGCTGTATGTTCAGGGGGCGTTTACCGGTGCTCTGGAGAAGGACTACGCCTTCATCAAGGGGCAGGCGGTCATCCACTGGGCCCGGCTGGATCGGACGCTGCTTCGGATGGAGGCCCGTGCGGAATACAAGCGTCATCGTCCAAGTGGCGATGAAGACTACGAGCTTCGCGTCGACATCGACCTGAAGCGGATGAAGATGCAGAACGAGGCTCAGCGCGACGGGATGATCGATCAGCTCAACGTATTTGCCGAGGCCTTGAAGCGTCGGCAGCAGGGCGAACCCAGGGATACGCTCCTGCTGTGCCGACAATTTCACGACAAGTGGCCGCGATCGATCTGGGGGCCGGCGATCGAGGAGTTGGAAGAGCGGGTGACGCGGGTGACGCGGGCCGCCGCCCGGATGAAGACGTCGGAATTGAGGGAACTGCTGGGTAAGAGCCTGCTGGCGTGGGAGGCGGGGCGGAGCACCTATCAGTACGACCTGATGGACCGGACGCGGAAGGGTCTGAGGCAACTCTGCCGGGACTATCGGGAGAAGATTCGGCGGCTGGCGAAGGCCAAGCAGTCGCGGGACCGGGCCCCGGCGGTCTTCGCGCTGGCCTTCAGCGCCGATCCGGACGATTTTTACCTGGTGCAGAAATCGGCTCGGGACAAGTCGGCCCGGGTGCGGTCGATGGCCCTGGCGGGCATCACGGCCCGCGGGAGCCCGCAGACGAGCGTCGATTTGTTGCTGCTGCTGCTGGGGGACAAGAAGGCGTCGGTCCGGTCGCGGGCCTGTCAGGCCGTGGCGGCGTGCGTGCCGAGGGAGCATTTTTCGATCGACAAGGCGGCCGAGAAGATCGCCGGGTTGATGATCGACGATGAGAAGGCGGGGGTTCGGCTTGAGGCCATCCGGGCGCTGGCGGCGATCGGTGCACCGACGGATGTCGCCAAGCTGGAGAAGGCGCTTCACCATGAGTTGGACAAGACCAACCGGGGGGAGATTGACAAGGCGATCAAGGTGCTGGAGGCGTTGAACGGGTAAGACAAAAAGTCAAAATGTCAAAATATCAAAACAAATCAATTGGAATGGTGGATGAATATTCTGCATGCTTACCCGATCCATACGGCCGGATCGTGTAAGCATGGCACCCGATGGATTGATGATTTGACGGTTGCATGTTGATTCTGTCTTTGACATTGGGTCTCGGCGTGGTGGCCCTGGTCGGTTTCCTCCTGGGAAAGCACCTGGGCGGCCGGTCGTTCGCGCGAGATTGTTACCCCAGCTTGCTCATCTACTTCGGCGGGCTCATCTTCATCGCGGCCGTCGGGATGGCGGCGACAGAGTTTCGCTGGCCGCTGATGGTGCGGCCGATCGTGATCGCCGTTGCCGTCGTGGGCGGGTCGTTCATCGTGACGATGACGCCCGTTCTTGTCGTCTATTTCGTCTCGGAGGGGCTGAAGTACCGCCGCTCGAAACGTTACAACGACTTCGTCCACTGCCCGACGTGCGGCTATAATCTGACCGGGAACGTCTCGGGCATCTGTTCGGAGTGCGGGACGCCGGTGCCCGAGCGGATTCGTTTGTACCAGGCCCGGCAACCGGCGATTCGGGCAACAT
>CAYXGR010000566.1:0-2043 GCA_964464525.1 uncultured Planctomycetaceae bacterium | reverse complement strand
ATTCTGAGAACAGGGAGCACGTTGACTTGATAACCGGTGACTGTCCCTATTATTTATATGATTAAATATAAACTCACGAGATAATTCAATATGCCTCTCTCATTTGCTTCCAAAGATGATTGGTCATCTGATTCCCAGAAAATGGATTCATCTGACCCAAAGCTATTGCTCATTCATCTTTTTCGGAGTCTTGAGCACAATTCTGATAAGAATATTGAGGTTATAGAACCCGATGAAGCTTTGAGTAAGTTATCAGTGTACGATGCCCCTCAATTCACAATAGATGCTCGTCGGGCCCTGGAAGGAATCCTAGACTATCTTAATTCTGGTGAGGTAGTGGTCTCCAGCGGTCCAGTCATAAGGGGAAGACTCACACGATATCGATTAGCCAGGGATGGTGATCGTATAGTGTGTACGAAAGAGGGATCGTCAGATTAAGCTGGTTCCACTACCTCGTCCGCGCCCGCAATTAACATGGGACAGGCACGCATTATCTATTGACGGATTTCACCTTGACGAATAGGGTTTCGTCATGCCGCGTGTTGCCAGAACAGCCGTGCCCGGGGTTCCGCACCATATCACCCAGCGGGGTAACAACCGGCAGGATGTCTTCTTCACTGACGATGACCGGCGGACCGACCTGGCGCTGCTGGGTGAGCGGGCGGCCGCGTATGGACTGAAGATTCTGGGCTATTGCCTGATGACGAATCATGTCCACCTGATCGTCGTGCCCCGTGACGAACCGGCCCTGGCCCGTGTGATAGGCCGTCTTCGCCCCCTGCCGGTGGGTCGGCCTCGGAAAACGGCGCGGAGGAAGCAGGTTTCTTGGAAAAGGAAGGGCAAATAACGGGCGGCTGTCCCTTTTGAATCGTCTGGTCGGATGCGTATCATTCGACAGGATCGAAGCTTCGGAGCACCGCGCCACCCTACCCCCATCCCTCGCCTCCCTCCGGTTATCCACAATCGAACTCTGAGTATCTCGGATCAACAGAACATCAGACGTCGCCCCTCATGATTGCACCAGCTCGATTTTTTGATTCCGATTCCGACTCGTTGGCTTGTTGGACCAGATCGCCATAAGCCTTGCGGCAGGCAGTGAATAAAGCAGTTTCCCAACAGGCGGCGGCCCATCGTGGACGAGTCAGGTGCTTGACCGCGAGGGGTCTCTGCACGAACATCCCTGCAAGGCGACTCTCTATCGCGGCGGTCCATGAACACGTTGTCAACACCCGCGCAATCGCGGGTCATTCAGGATACATGATGGCGGAAAACGGCCCCCTGCTCGAAGCGCGAGACCTTGTGAAGTCGTACGGCGGAAGGACCGTCGTGCGGAAGGTCAGTTTCCGCGTCGGGCGGGGAGAAATCGTCGGCCTGCTGGGTCGCAACGGGGCGGGGAAGACCACCAGCTTTCGAATGACGATGGGGATGGTCAAGCCCGAGGGCGGGTCGGTCCTCTTTAATGCGGGCGAGATCACCGACCTTCCCATGTACAAGCGAGCCCAGAAAGGGCTGGGCTATCTCTCCCAGGAAAGCAGCGTGTTCGTTCGACTGACCGTCGAGAAGAACCTGCTGGCCATTCTGGAATTGCTTTCGGAACTGGGACAGGCCGAACGAAAACGCCGGGCCTACGAGCTGATGGAGCAATTCGGATTGCTGCAAAACGCGCGGCAGGAGGCTCGAACACTTTCCGGTGGAGAACGTCGAAAACTGGAGATCGCCCGGGCACTCATCACGCAGCCCGCCATCATCCTGTTGGATGAACCCTTCAGCGGGGTCGATCCGATCGCGGTGCAGGATCTTCAGCGGGAGATTCTGCGGCTTCGGGGCGATCTGGGGCTTTCGATCCTGCTGACGGATCACAACGTTCGGCAGACGCTGGAAGTGACCGACCGAAGCTACATCATCCACGAGGGGCAAGTCATCGCCGAGGGATCGCCGAAAGAATTGATCAACGATCCCGTCGTGCGGGAGTCTTACCTCGGGTCGACGTTCAAAGGGGACGAGTTTGACGAAACGTCGAAACATCGAAACGTCGAAACATCG
>CAYXGR010000565.1:0-2050 GCA_964464525.1 uncultured Planctomycetaceae bacterium | reverse complement strand
TCCACTCGCTTGCGCTTGGGGTTCGGACGCCATGGCCGCGCTGCGCTTGGCCATGCCACCCTTGGCCATGCCACCCTTCGGTATGCCACCCTTCGGTATGCGATGGGGCAACTATGCACTGCTTGAAGCAGTGGCACACACCGCGCGGCGTTGACAACGCACCCGCTTTCCAACACAATGCCCTGCTTTGGCGACGGCACCGTCGCTCATCTTTCCACAGCGAGGCGCTGCGTCATGACCGGTCGCCCGCGTCGTCTCTGGCGCCACGATTGCCATTGACAAAAATGGTTTTCGCCATCGACAGGTCCGTGCCATGAGAATCTTTATGCTCGGGTGGGAGTTTCCACCGTACATCAGCGGGGGCCTGGGCACGGCGTGCTACGGGCTGACGCGTGCGCTCAATCGGCTGGGGCATCACATCACGTTTGTCCTTCCGCAGGCCGTGGATTTCGCGCCGGAGTCTTCCCATGTACAACTGAAAATGCCGCCTCTCGGCATGGCGGACACGGAGTATCAAACTTATCTGCTGTCCGAGATGGAGAACGTCGAAGTGCGGGCCGTCTCTGCACAGATGCGTCCCTATGATCGGCCGGACACGCCGGAACAACCCGGTCTCGTCGAACAAGGATCCGAACGCGTGATCGAAACGCAGGCGGGGCCGATTTCCATTCCGAACGAGACGCCCTCTGTCGCCGATTCGCCGACGCCCGTCCTCGGCCAGACGGAACCCATCGGACCGGGGGCCTCTCATTACCACGGCGATCTGTTTACCGAGGTGCATCGCTATGCTCGGATCGCGATGCGGATGGCGATGGACGAAGATTTTGACGTGGTCCACGCCCACGATTGGATGACCTATCCGGCGGGGATCGCCGTGGCCGCGGTCAGTGGCAAGCCGCTGGTGGTGCATGTGCACTCGACCGAGTTTGACCGCAGCGGCGAACACGTCAACCAGCGGATCTACGACATCGAGCGGCAGGGCATGCACTGTGCCAACAAGGTCATTGCCGTCAGCCACTTGACGCGGAATATCGTGATCAACCGCTACGGCGTGCCGCCGGAGAAGATCATCGTGGTCTACAACGCGATCGATCAGAATGGCGAACATGCGGTGTTGCCCCCCACGATCCGGCGGGATGAGAAGATCGTGCTCTTCCTCGGTCGAATCACGATGCAGAAGGGGCCGGAATATTTCCTGGCCGCCGCGAAAAAGGTGCTCGAGTTCGAGAAGAATGTGCGCTTCATCATGGCCGGCAGCGGCGACATGATCCGCCGGTCGATCGAGATGGCGGCCGGGATGGGGATCGGCCACAAGGTGCTGTTCACCGGTTTTTTACGCGGTGACGACGTGGCCCGGGTTTTCAAGATGGCCGATCTGTACGTGATGCCCAGCGTCAGCGAGCCGTTCGGCATCGCCCCGCTGGAGGCCCTGTCGCACGACGTGCCGGTGCTGATCTCCAAGCAGTCGGGGGTTTCCGAGATATTGACACATGCCTTGAAGGTGGACTTCTGGGACATCCACGAGATGGCCAACAAGATCATCGCCGTGCTGCGGCACCCGCCGCTTCAGGCGACGCTGCGGGAACATGGCAACTTCGAGGTTCGGCGGCTGACGTGGCGAGAGTCGGCCCGGGGGTGTTTGAATGTCTATGTCGATGCCGCGGCGGGCGTCGGCTGAATTTAGACTATCAGAGCTGCATGTCATCAGAGCCGCGACCGTAAGGAAGCGGTTGGCTTCCGATAGGATCAAAGTTGTGATCGTGGGGGAACGGTCCTTACTTTCGGATACCGACCCCTCCCTTACGGTCGGGGCACTGATTGAATACCAACCGCTCCCTCACGGTCGCGGCTCTGATTGAATACCAACCACTCCCTCACGGTCGCGGCTCTGAAAATATTCACATGACCGGTTCGATCCGACGGACGGCGTCCAGCAGGGCGATCTTTGCCAGGCTGCTGAGCGGGGCGATGCCGATTGTGACGTTTGACGAGTCCAACGCGCTCTCCACGACCAGGCCCGCCGCCTTCAAGGCCGCGATCGTCTTCGGCG
>CAYXGR010000564.1:0-2056 GCA_964464525.1 uncultured Planctomycetaceae bacterium | reverse complement strand
CAATTCGCAATTCGCCTTTCGCTATTCGCTATTCGCTATTCGCTATTCGCTATTCCTCCCCCTCCCCCCGGCTCATCAGATCATCGATAATCGCCCGGATCGTCGCCCCGGCCCGCTCCTCGGCACGAGCCAGATCGTCCCCCGATTCCCGTGTCAGCACGTAGAACTTGATCTTCGGCTCCGTGCCGCTCGGGCGGGCAAAGACCTTCGTCCCGTCGCGCAGCGTGAACCGCAGCACGTCGGCGGCGGGCAGATCAAACCGCTGTAAAACATCCCCCGTCGAAATATCCCGATCCTCGCCTTTCAGAAAATCCGCACAGGCCGCTACCTCGATCCCCCCGATGGCCTTCAGGGCCTTCCCGCGGAACGATTCCATCATCGCACGGATCCCCTCGGCGCCCGCCTTGCCCTTCATCACGATGCTCGCGGCGCCTTCCTCGTAATAGCCGTACGCCCGAAACAGACCCTCCAGCATCTCGTACAGCCCCTCACCCCGCGCCGCCGCAAACGCCGCCACCTCGGCGATGAACGCCGTACTCGTCACCGCGTCCTTGTCGCGTGCGAAGGCCGCGGGCAGATAGCCGTAGCTTTCCTCGGCCCCAAAGAGGAACGTCTTGCTCGGTGAATCGGCCGTCCCCTCTGAATCATACTGGTGTAGTTTCTGACCGATCCACTTGAAGCCCGTCAGCGTCTCCACGACTTCGGCCCCGTACGATCGGGCGATCTCCTTCATGAAATCACTGCTGACGATCGTGCTGAGCACCACACCGTTGGCCGGAAAGTTCCCCGACTTTTTCAACTGTTCGCAGATATAGTACGTCAGCAACGCACCGATTCGATTGCCGGACACGAGCGAGAATTCCCCATCCCGTCGACGAACCGCGATCCCCACGCGATCCGCATCCGGGTCCGTGCCGATCACCAGGTCCGCCCCTTCGCGCTTCGCCAACACAATCCCCCTGTCCAGCGCGGCCGCCTCCTCGGGATTCGGCGAATCAACCGTCGGAAACTCCCCATCCGGCGCGGCCTGTTCCGGCACTTCGATGACGTGTTCAAAACCCCGTCGCCGCAGGGCCTCGGGGATCAGCGCGCCGCCGGTGCCGTGCAGCGCTGTATAGACAATCTTCAATCGCCGACCCTGTGCGCGGCAGACATCCAAATTTAGACAAGAATCTTGTACCTCCTTCAGGAAGGTCTCGTCCACGTCGCGGCCGATCGGAATGATCAAACCCTCCGCGCGAGCCTCGCCTGTGTCCATGATCCGAACATTCGCAAACCCGCCCACGCCGCGTACCGCCTCGATGATGCGCCCATCCTCCGGCGGAACCACCTGACCCCCGTCGGCCCCGTAGGCCTTCAGACCGTTGTATTCCGGTGGATTGTGGCTTGCTGTGATCACCACCCCCGCCGCACAGCCGAGATGCCGAATGGCGAACGACAACTCCGGCGTCGGTCGCGGGGCGTCGAAGAGATAGGCCCGGATGCCGTTACTCGCCATGACCCGCGCGACACGCTCGGCGAAGACGTCGCTCATCCGCCGACAATCACAGGCGATGGCGATGCCCCCTCGTCGCGATGCGTCCCCTTGCCGGGCAATGTACGCCGCCAACCCCTGCGCCGCCGCGCCGACGGTATAGATGTTCATCCGATTGCGACCGGCCCCGATCACGCCGCGCATCCCGCCGGTACCAAACGCGAGATCCCGATAGAACCGGTCGGTCAACTCCGACTCGGTCGCCGTGCCGGCCTTTTGCAAGTCGCGTAGTTCGGACTTGTCCGCCTCGTCAATCGCCAAGTCCGACAACCAGGCCTCGACAGCTTCACGCACCGCTGAATCCAACATCGATCGCAACCTCCTGCTACCTGATCATCACCCGGTGATGTCGACCGGCTCGAATGTATCCGCCGAATGGCCGTCGCGAAAGGTGTGGGATGCGTCATCAGACCCATCTGTTGATCATGCGGTTCACAGTTTTTAAGTTTGTCACCGGACTTCAGCCGGCGGGTGCCCCATCCGGGTCCATGACAGAATCCGCGGATTCTCTTGCCGGCTTCA
>CAYXGR010000563.1:0-2066 GCA_964464525.1 uncultured Planctomycetaceae bacterium | reverse complement strand
CCCGATATCGGGTTAGCTTCCATTTGGATCGGCTCCTCGGGCTACGGCCTCGGCGGCTTCCATCAGGAGGGTAAGGCGACCACCGTATGTTTTCTGGAGGTTCTCGCGCGTAAACACCTCGGCCGTGGGGCCGGTGGCAACGACCCGCATGTTCAGAAGCATGACGTGATCAAAGTATTCCGAGACCGTCTGCAGGTCGTGATGAACGACGAGCACCGTTTTTCCGTTCTCCCTCAATTCGTGTAACAACGTGACGATGGCGCTCTCCGTCGCGGCATCCACACCGGCAAAGGGCTCATCCATGAAATAAATCTCCGCGTCCTGAGCCAATGCCCGAGCGAGAAAGACGCGTTGCTGCTGACCGCCCGAGAGCCGGCTGATCTGCCGGTGGGCGTATTCCGCCATGCCGACCTGCTCCAACGCGTGAATAGCGATCTCGCGCTGTCGCCGACCGGGGGGCATGCACCAGGGGAGATGACCGTAGCGGCCCATGGTGACGACATCGAGGACGCCGATGGGGAAATCCCAATCGACGCTTTCACGCTGCGGGACATAGCCCACGCGGCGACGCTGTTTGGCATAAGGCTCGCCGAGAAAACGAACGCTCCCCGAGGCCGTGGGCACCAGGTCGAGACAGGCCTTGATAAGCGTACTCTTGCCGGCTCCGTTGGGACCGACGATGCCGATCAGGCTGCCTGGCTCGGCGGCAAAGTCGATGTCCCACAAGACCGGTCGCCGATCATATGCGACGGTCATGTCGTGTATCGAGACGGGGGCGGCGGTATCGTGATCGGCGACGTTCATGGGTGCGGCTCCGACGGCGCCAATCTGCCATCCATGCCGCCTTCGGGGGCCTGCCCGCCCAGTGCCCGGGTGATCGTCGTCACGTTGTGGTCAATCATACCGATGTAGGTTCCTTCGTAGCTGTCGGGCGGGCCCATGGCGTCGGAGAACAGGGTGCCGCCGATAACGACGGTGTGGCCCCGGGCGGCGGTGCCCTCGATCAGTGCCCGAACATTTTTCTCAGAGACGGACGTCTCGACGAAGACGGCCGGGATGTGTCGCTCGGCGAGAATCCGGACGAGGCGATTGATGTCGGCGATGCCGGCCTCGGACTCGGTGCTGATACCCTGGATGCCCTCGACCTGAATGCCGTAGGCTCGGGCGAAATAGTTGAATGCGTCATGGGCGGTGACGAGTACGCGGCTATTCTCAGGGATAGTCGCGAGGATGCGCCGGGCATAGGCATCGAGGCGATCAAGACGGGCGGCGTATTCATCGTAGCGGGTGAGATATGCATCGCGATGGGACGGCTCGTACTCGGCGAGAGAGTGGGCAACCGTTTCGGCGGCATTCTTCCAAAGCATGGGGTCCATCCAGACGTGGGGATCGGGATGAGCCGTCGAGCCCGGCTTGGCGAGAAGGGCCGATCGATCGATCCGCTCGCTGACGGCGAAGACCGGTCGGCCGCGCGCGACCTTGGCGAGGGCGTCGTTCATGTTACCCTCGAGCATCAGGCCGTTGTAGAAAACGAGGTCGGCCCGGATGAGGCGGGCGACGTCGGATCGGGTGGACTGGTAGAGATGGGGGTCGACACCTGAGCCGATGATGCCATCGACGTCGGCGCGATCGTCGGCGATGTGGCGGACGACATCGGTGATCATGCCGACGGTGCAGGTGATACGGATGCGTTGGTTTGGGGTGGGTTCCGCGTCGGCCGCCTGTTCGGGTGCACAGTCAGCGAGGAGCGGGCTGACGATCAGCAGACAGAGGGCGATGCGCTTCATGGGGCGATACATCTTAGCCGTTGCTCCAAATTTCAGGCATTGCTATCAAACTTAGCATATGCTATACTTTTGAAAGTTCGATGTCAAATGGTAAGAATGGCGAAGGAGAATGTCATGGTTGGGCGCAATGGCGCGGTTGGGCGGACTTCAGATCGTGAATCGAGAAGTCGTTTCTTGATCAGAGCCGCGACTGTAAGGGAGCGAACCTCTCGCCAGCCAATTGGCTTCTCGCTTTGTGGAGCGCCGACCGCTCCCTTACGGTCGCGGCTCTGACAGGCA
>CAYXGR010000562.1:0-2071 GCA_964464525.1 uncultured Planctomycetaceae bacterium | reverse complement strand
AGCGCGCATTGAGGAGATCCGATCGCAGTTGCCGGAACGCGTCTGGGACCGGCTTGGGCGCTATCGGCGGATGGAACTTCCCAGGGATGTCACCGAACCGTTGGCGATTTCCCCGAGGGCCGATCTGTTCGATTGCGTGGTGAGTGAACTGGGAGTCGATCCGGTTTTTGCGGCGGTTGTTCTTGTTCAGCGGTTCAAGGCCTGGCGACGGGAACACCTGAATCCATTATCTATCACCGTTGATGAACTATTCGAGTTGTTCAAGGCGCATTCCGCCCGGCTCTTGTCGCGGAAGGGTTTGCTCGACGCGATTGACCGCCTGCTGCGTGTTCGTGTGGCAGGGGGGGCAGCCGAAACTGATTCGCTTACGTCGATTCTGAATGGTGTCAGCGGGGAGCCGATGGGTGACGCGGAACTGCGCGACGTGATCGACCGCATGCTTCAATCCGTGGATGATGGGTGTTATCCGACGGTCGGGAAGAAGCATCGCCACCTGATCGGTCGGCTGGTGGCCAAGTTGCCGGGGAGCGTTGAGGGGGGGGACATCTCACGGATGCTGGCCGAGCGGATGGGGATCGGGCGGGCGGATACTGCCGCCGAAGGGGTGGGTGCATGACAGTTCAGGCGGGTCCATCGGTTCGATCTTGTCGGGTCCGAGTCATGAAAGCCCGGCTAAAGCCGGCTGAGGGGAATGGGAAAGGGAGTCCACCACCGGCTGAAACCGGTGGCAAACGAAAAAACTGCCTGGCTGAATCCGGCATGGAATCCGCCGATTCTGTCATGGATCTCGAAGAGGTGGCCTCATGAATAATCCTCATGGAACCTCACCGTCGAGGGATCCTGCCGATCTGAAAGGCTATCGCGGGCTGGGGCGGTCGTTGCTTGAACGATACGCCGTTGGCGTTTGGAGCGATGTTTGTGTCGAAACGAACGAGGGCTGTTTCGAGGGGCTGGTCCTGCCGCGTTCGGAGACGGCGGACGATCAGCACATCGTTCTGAAGCTCGTCAGCGGCTACAACGTCGGCGTCACCGCGAGTTCCATTACCGCCATTACCGAACTCGGCCGGCGGGTGGTTGATTACAAAATACCGGAGAAGCAGTTTCCGACGGATCCAGCGAAGCCCGATGTCGTCTTGCTGGGAACCGGGGGGACGATCGCGAGCCGGTTGGACTATCGCAGCGGCGCCGTTATCCCCGCGTTTTCTCCGGGGGAGCTATACGGTTCGGTTCCGGAACTGGCCGATCTGTGCAATCTTCGCACCGAAAAACTGTTCGGGGTGTTCAGCGAGAATATGGGCCCCGACGAATACGCCGTGTTGGCCGAGAAGATCGGCGAGGAGATTGCTACGGGGGTCGACGGGGTTGTCATTGGTCATGGCACCGACACGATGCACCATACCGCGGCGATTCTTACCTTCATGGTGCAGAATCCGCCCGTTCCGATTGTGATGGTCGGATCCCAGCGGTCTTCGGACCGGCCGTCGTCGGATGCGGCGATCAACCTGATCAACGCCGTTCGAACCGCGGCCGAGGGAGACATCGCCGAGGTGCTGGTGTGCATGTTCGGCCCCACGTCGGACCAGTATGACCTGCTTCATAGGGGGACGCGGGTGCGGAAGATGCATTCGAGCTATCGGTCCGCGTTCCGCACGATCGGGGATACCCCACTCGCGCTAGTTGATCAGGATGGCATTCGCCATTTGCGCGACGACTACAAGCCGCGTCGTTCGGATCGCGATGTTACCATCAACACGGCTTTCGAGCGACGCGTCACCCTCCTTTATTATTACCCCAATATGAATCCGGATATTATCGACTCGCTCGTGGATCTAGGTTATCGCGGGATCGTGATCGCCGGGACGGGGCTGGGCCATGTGAACAAGCCGCTCTACGCCGCGATCCGACGGGCGACCGAGCGGGGGGTTCATATTTATATGACTGTTCAGACGCTGTGGGGCTATGTGCAGATGTATGTGTACGAGACGGGTCGGGAGATCATGGAACTCGGGGTTGTTCCCGCGGCGAATATGCTCCCGGAAGTCGCCTATATGAAGCTCTGCTGGACATTGGG
>CAYXGR010000561.1:0-2074 GCA_964464525.1 uncultured Planctomycetaceae bacterium | reverse complement strand
AAGCATCAAGGCGTTTGTAAAAACCGGGAAGTTATTTAATCTGTGATCCTATGGGACGGGTAAGCATGCCCAACACCAATCCCGTATCTCAAGAAATCGTTTTTTTATTTCGACGTTTCGACGTTTTCCCAACCCTCAATCGAAAAGCCAATAGAGCACGACGAAGACAATCACCGCCAGCATCAACCTCCGCCCGAACGAGTGATGACGCCGCACCGGATGGGCGATCGGGATGGCTTGAGGAACAGATCGATCGCAGGACGCTCCAAACGAATGACCGGCGATATCCCTCAGTCGGCTACTTTGCGTCAACGCCGCTTCGAACCGCTTGCGAAGCGCCCGCGGCATGTCCTTACGAGATCGATAGGTCGTCGTCTTTCCGGACGAATCCCGATAGACGATCCGTGTCTGATCGCCCTGTTGCGTGCATTGAAAACCATGACTATCCCCGGATGATCGGGCTGTGAAGGAAGTGAAGTGCGTGGACTCCATCAGCTTCTCGACCGCGGCACGCAGGGCGGTGCCACCGGTATCGAGCCATTCCGACGAGCCACCGGACGGATTCGAACTATCGAACGAGCCGCCTTGATCAGGCTTCCGGGCCGGTGCGCCACAGAATCCACAGTACCGGTAATGCTTCGGATTGTCGTCGCCGCATTTCCAGCAGAACATGAGGGCCTCTCCCAAATCCCTAACCGCAAATGTCCATCGTCCCACATTCAAAGAGACATGAAGCAAAAATATTTCCATGGGACCATGCCGGTGTGCCCAATAGACCCCGTTGGACCGCTGGACCGAGACCGCTGGACCGAGAATCCCTTCTCGGTCCCCATCCGCGTGCCGCTGGACCGAGAATCCCTTCTCGGTCCCATCCCCGTGTAAATCCCTTCGAGAACATCAAGCGATCCGGTGATTCAGCCGATCGTTGAGCGCCGGGCTGTGTTCAATCCTGGAGGGGCGAATCCATCCGGCGGGAGGGGGGGCATGACATGGCGACACAAGACAATATTCCGCAAAATGACACGACACGTCGAAACGAGACCCGCGAGGAGCTGAAGCTGCGTGAGGTCCAGGCCCGAGACCGGATGGTCCAGGTGGACTACCGGTTACAGGCCCTCGAGATCAATTTCGAACAGTGCCGGGCGGAGCTGGCCCGGCTCGAGGGATTCAGCCTGACAAGCCTGATCAGCGCCATGTCGGGCAGCAAGGAATCGAAACTGAAACAAATGCAGGAGCAATGTACGGAGATCGAGCATCAGATCGACACCTGTGAGTCCGAGCAGGTAGCCCTGCAGCGCGAGGTGAGCGAGATCGATCAGGCGATCGCCCAGGCGTTGACCACGGAAACCGAGCACGAATTCCCGCTGGCAGACAACGCCGAGGGGGCGGAAGCGCAAAGTGGAATGTCCAGGAATCAATCGCCAGCCCGCTCCAGCACCGACACGATTCAGAAGGCGATCGATGTCTGCGAGGAGACCCTCCGCGACCTGCACAACGAGCAGGAGACGACCAGCACCCTGGGTCGGTGCAAGGTGGTCGATGTGAAGGGAGTGCTCGGTGGGATGATGAATGTCTCACGGCGCGGCACGAGTAACCAATGCGCATCTCGCGTCAGCCAATCGCTCCGCCGATTCCGCCACAGGCTCGCCGCGGTCCTGGCCCTGAACCCTCCAGATGCGAAGGAAGCACTCGGCGCCGCAGATGCGGAACTGGAAGAGATGGAGAAGAACTTCTCGGCGCATTGGCTCGCATCATCGGCAAGCGGCGAGGAATCCGCCGATCACGTGGAACGCACGCTCATGACCGCGAACATGCATCTCGAAAAGCTGATGATCGAATCTAGACAGAGCAAGTCATCCTGCAAAGCATAGCGCCGGTCCACTCATCGAGAACACAAGCCGGGTACGCGCCATTACTTTGCAGGAGTCCAGTAGGATGGGTCATCAGACCCATCTGCTATTCATGTGCCGAATAACAGGTGTGCCACTGCTTCAAGCAGTGCAATCCCCGTATGCCGCTCGGTCCATGACACATGAGGTACGTGCGCAAACATTCCGCTCCGAAGGAGCGTAGG
>CAYXGR010000560.1:0-2085 GCA_964464525.1 uncultured Planctomycetaceae bacterium | reverse complement strand
GCGAGCGATCTCGGAAGCCGCAGCAAGAGGGGCCGACACAGCGCAAAATCTGCCGGTCAAGTCGGGGGTCGATGGTGGGCTACATATCTGGAGTCCCGTAGCGCGGTTCATCCGACCCACATATTGGAACCGTTCGCAATCAGAGTGTGTGTCGTACGCGATCAGTGCATAACGGATGATCGTGGGCATCCAACTCAACTGGAAGAAATCAGTCGCCTATGATTCGATGGGTGGCACGGTCTAACGACGCAGTCGTTAGGCCGTGGGCCTTGCGAGAAACCGCGTCCTGGATGTGCCAGACCGAACCACCCAAGCCATCGATCGACGCGCAGCAGACCACGAGCAAGCGGCGTGCTCATACGATCAGGAATACATCGTTCCAGTATGTGGGTGATTGTTCCTGCGGAACCAGTGTTTCCAAAACGATGTCGGCGTGGTATCGAGCCAGTTCGCGATCATGAACCAGTTCCTTGATTCGCTCTCCACGTAGTTTGTAGATTCCACTATAGCATGCTCTGATGTATTCGAGGAACCAGGCTGATTGGATCGGATTGTTTGCTCGTGCGGCGAGCGACTCGATGAGTTCGTCCGCCCAATCTGCATGGGTACGGCAATACACAAGCTCCTCGATCAGCGTGCACAGTATGTCGCTGTTTTCCACGATGTCTTGATACTGAAGGCCCAACCCTTTTTCCTTGCAGGCCGCCCGGTCGTAGTGCACACAATTCTGAGTTGATGGTGGGCAATGCCCACCCTACTTATTGATGCGCCATTTTTCACTATCCCGAATCACCGTTCGGTAGAGGGTGTCGCGTTCGACGGGTCGGCGGCCGGATTCGTGGATGAGGCTGTGGAGCTGGTCTAGCGACAGTTCCTGGTGGCGGTTGCCGGGGCCGGATTCTCTTTTGGTGATGTCGTAGTGGACGACGGTGCCGTCGAGGTCGTCGACGCCCCAGTTGAGTGAGACCTGGGCCAATTTCGCCGACTGCATGATCCAGAAGGCCTTGATGTGGGGGATGTTGTCGAGCATCAGGCGGCTGATAGCCAACGTCTTCAAATCGTCCAAACCGGTCGGGCCGGGGAGATGCGACAGGGCGCTGTCGTCGGGGATGAAGGAGAGGGGGACGAAGCAGTTGAAGGCGGCGGGGGGGGGCGAGCGGTCCGCACCGGCAAGCGGAGCTTGCCGGTGGCACCCTAGGGGATCGGATCGGGGACTGTTTGATTGCGCGTCATATTCCAGGTGGGTGCTGACCGCTCCCTTACGGTCGCGGCTCTGATGGGTGCGGCTCTGGTTGAGTGGGGCGTCTCGCATCGCTTCGAGCGAGTGGTCCTGGTGATCGCGGAGCTTGAGCATGTGGGTGATCCGCTCCTCGGGGCGTTCGACGTGACCGTAGAGCATCGTGGCGTTGGTCGGGATGCCGAGCGAATGGGCTTCTCGGTGGACGTCGAACCAGCCCTGCTCGCCGACCTTGTTGCGATAGGCCTCGTCGTGGACCCGGTCATCGAAGATCTCGGCCCCGCCGCCGGGCAGGCTGCCGAGACCGGCGTCGCGGAGCTGTTCGAGAACTTCGCGGATCGAGAGGCGCGGCTTCGTGATGCGGGTGAAGTGGATGATCTCGATGGCGGTGAAGGCCTTGATGTGAATCCGTGGGCAGGCGGCGCGGATGGCGCTGCACATATCCGTGTACCAGGAGAAGGGCAGCGTCGGGTGGAGACCGCCGACGATGTGGACCTCGGTCGCCCCGGCATCGGCGGCGGTTAGTGCGTTTTCGACGATCGTCTCGATGTCCAGCGCGTAGGCGTCAGGCTCGGCGGGATCGAGAAGGGAGAGGTCGCGGGCGGCGGATGAGGATGCGTCGGTCGCGTGGGCGGTGCCGGCCTTGGAAGGGGTCTTCGGATAGGGCCGGTAGAAGGAGCAGAACTTGCAGCGGAGGACGCAGTAATTGGTGTAGTTGATGTGGCGGTTGATGTTGTAGTAGGCGGCGTCGCCGTGGAGTCGCTCGCGGACGAGGTTGGCCAGGCGGCCGATCTCGTGGATGTCGCGGGAGGCGAAGAGGCGGACACCGTCGTCGTGGGTGAGGCGCT
>CAYXGR010000559.1:0-2086 GCA_964464525.1 uncultured Planctomycetaceae bacterium | reverse complement strand
CGCCTCCGCCCCCTTCCCAGACTCGCAAAGGGTGCCACATCCTTTCTCAAATGAAAGGGTGGCCAATAAGCTGCTCTTCCTTGCCATCCCATCATCCCTTCGCCAAGATACACCCCGGTAAAAGGTCGGGCCTCGGCATCCAAGCGGGCTTCGATCAATCACCTTGAAAACGGACCCCCCGAATGCCCAATCAGGCTGCGTCCACACATCCTCCCGTCGCTCCCCACATGGCCGGATCAATCTTCCGAAACCGAAATTTCATCCTCCTCTGGTGCGCCTACACCACCAGCGCCCTCGGCGATCATCTCTCCGAGATGGCCTTCCTGTTCATGCAGGATGCCCTCGACCGGCCCGACTCGACCAGCATCAACGCCATCATGCTCTTCATGTTCATGGCCCCCTACGTCGTACTCGGGCCCATCATGGGTTGGCTGGCCGACCGGCTGCCGCGCAAGTGGATCATGATCACGGCCGACCTCGTCCGAGCGGTCTTCATGTTCTCTCTCATGGCGGGTTTCGGACTTCTGTTCACTGCTTTTGCCGGTGCTGACTGGTCGGAACGCATCGCTACAACCGGAGAATACCCCCATCTAAACCGATGGCTCTACGCCCTGCCGTTGCTGCTGACCGGCATCTTCGCCGCGATGTTTTCGCCCTCCCGGGCGGCGATGCTCCCGACGCTCATCCGCACCGATCAGTTCGTTCGCGGCAACGGGCTGATGAACGCCATGGGGCCTATCGCCTCGATCGCATCCGTCCTCCTCGGCGCCTGGCTGGTCAACACGTTCGGCCCGGCGACAAATTTCCGGCTCGACGCCCTCACCTTCCTCGCCAGCGCCACGATTATTCTCTTTATCGTTCCCCCGCCTCGACCGGCAGTCATCCCCAATCAACAGCGCGGCAGCAAGAGCCTCACACTCGGCCTTCAATACTGCCTCCGCCACCATCGCGTCGTCGAACTGATCTCCGTCATCGTTCTCTTCTGGACAGCAGCCGGCGCCGTGCGCAGCGTCATCCCCGCCCTCGTCAGCCGCGCCGGCGGCGAATTCGCCGACATCGCCAACTACAACGCCTCGCTCGCCATCGGAATGCTCCTCGGGGCGATGCTCCTGGCCATGATTGGTGACCTTCTCAAAAGCGAAATCGCTATATCCTGGTCCCTCCTCGGTGCCGGTCTCTCCATCCTTGCACTTGCGATCATCTGGGTTGCCGGGCTGGGCAACGCCAGCGCCTTCCCTGCCATGTTTCTGACCGGCTTGTTCGGATCCTGCGTCCTCGTCAGCGCCAACGCCCTGCTACAGAAATCGGTCCCTAACTTCTTCCGTGGCCGCGTCTTCGGCGTTCGCGATGTCACCAGCATGTCCGGTCTCCTGCTGGCAACCGGTCTGCTGGGCATTCCCAATTGGAGCAATATCGATCGATTCGTTCCGCTCATTCTCGCGCTGGTCGCCGCGATGCTGTTGACCGGCGGAACGATCGCGACGGTTGTCCGGCTTCGACGTGGTCGCTTCGGCCCGGTGCTCACCTTCTGGAAGAACTTCAGCGATTTCTATTGCCGATTCTGGTTCCGTGCCCGCCGCGATGGGCCGTGCACGATCCCCGCCGTCGGCCCGGCGATCGTCGCCGCCAACCACAACTCCACGCTCGATCCATTCGTCCTTGTTTCCGGCTCGCCCAATCGCGTAATGGGTTACATGATCGCGAAGGAATACACCCGTATTCCCGTCCTGCGGAGCATCGTCAAGGCCAGCGCGTGCATTCCGGTCAATCGCAGCGGTGTGGATACTGCCTCGGTCAAAGGCGCGCTGCGCTATCTCAAAGCGGGAAAATTGCTGGGGATCTTTCCGCAGGGTCGGGTTCAGGATCCTGCCGAGCCTGTTGAGGTTCGGGAGGGAATCGGAATGCTGGCGCTTCGCAGCGGCGCGCCGGTCATTCCCGCCTACATTTCCGGGATTCAACACAGCGACGCCGTTTTTTCGCCCTTTATTCGGAGACATCGGGCTGTTGTTTGTTACGGAAAACCGGTTGATCTGTCGCGTTGGAAAGGGCGCGAGAAGGATCGCGCGGCCTATCGGGAAGTCGCCGA
>CAYXGR010000558.1:0-2089 GCA_964464525.1 uncultured Planctomycetaceae bacterium | reverse complement strand
ATGCACTGCTTGAAGCAGTGGCACACATACGCCTTTCTGTATAGAGCGCCAACCGCTTCCTGACGGTCGCGGCTCTGATGCATCTGCCTGATGATGTTTCATGAATGTGAATCGACTCTCCATTTGTGCGTTTTTTCTTGCTGCTCCCTTCCTGTTTCCATGCATTCCCACGATCGCACAGACACCTCTTCCCGAACCACAACAAGAACCGCGTCTCGACTGGCTTCGAATCGTTCCGCCCGACGTCGGTTTTTATATTGAATTGAATGATCTGGAAAGTATCCGCCGTCGCTTTCGAAGCCTCGGAATCTGGCGCACGGTGCGCGAATTGGCGGAGGGTGAACGCTTCCCGACCACGCGACCGGCCAGCACCGCCTCGGAGGCCCTGCCCGGTCTCAATTCGGACGCCGCAATCAGCCGCGTCCTCGGCAAACGCTCCGCCCTGTTCGCGATCAACTCCAGCCGCTGGAAGAACGGTGTGGTCATCGCCGAACTCGAGCATCCGAGCGAGGTTCGAAGGCTCCTGCGACAATGGCGGAAGCGGAGGCTACCCGACGATGGAGACATTCATAGATATGTCATCGGCGGCGGTATCAAGCTGGCAATCTGGAACACGATGCTTGTCTTCGGACCGGCCGATGATCCCGATGGCCTGTGGGATCGCACCGTCCTGCTGCTCTCGGGCAAGGGCGGCCCCAACCTGCGCGGTCGTTCGGAGTTCGCTTCGTTGCGCATCCGATTGCCAGACGAACCGGACTGCCTGGTCTTCGTTCGCTGGCCGGAGGGCGATCCGTATGCCCTGGCAGGCTGCCGCAGGCTGATTGCCGGCCTGACGTTCACCGACTCCGAGCTTCGGTGCGAAATCCACGGGCACCGTGACAACGCAGATGAGACCTATGCACCCTGGGACGCAGCATTTGTCCGCGCACTGCCCTCGAACACGCTGGCCGCCTGGTCGGGAAGCTTTCGACCGGGTCTCTTCAACGATCCGCCCACCGGCAGCGTCCTGGACGATCGCAACTCGCTCATCGGGAAGTTCTTCGGCATGCTGAACGGGCTGGATGGCAATCGAGGTCATCTCCTCGATCGGCTCGGCCCGCAGGTAACGATCGTCGTCGGGCCCGAACCGAGCGTCAGGGCAGCCGACATGCACTTGCCCGCGGTGACCGCTGTCGTCCGGACGGACACAGCGGAAGGGCTGGTCAAACAACTTGACATCGTTGTCGGATCCATCGCGACGCTGATGTCGGCCAGATCCACGCGACGGGGCGAACCCGTGGAGCACATCGAGATCGAACGGCAAACCATCGGGAACGTCGAGCTGCACTCCGTCCCGTTGGGCCGCGTGCTGTCGAAACGGCTGGAACTGCCCGTTCTCGAACGGATCGAGCTAGGCTGGGGCGCCCTCGAAGACCGGATTGTCCTGTCCACCTCCAGACAGCATGTGGAACGGATTCTCCATGCGAAACGGCGCGCGGCGATTCGCATCGAAGGCGACATACGAACCAAAGGGGTGCTCCCCGAACGCAAGCGGGATGGCGAAATCGTCGAATGGACGATGCTCCGCGGCGGCGATCTGGCTCGTATGCTCAAGAACTGGCTCGGCTATCTTCTCAAGCATCACCCGGCGGCCTTTCGTGATCGGTGGTGGCAGCAGTGGGCGGCAAAACGGCTTGAAAGCCAGTCACGTCTCGGCATCGGCCTAAAAGACGATCCGGCAAATCCACGTCGGGCACTTGTCCATACTGTAGAACCGGATTCGCATGCGGCGGGTATCCTCCTCGTCGGCGACGTAATTGAGGCTGCCAACGGCCGACCGTTGGAGATCGGCAGCCCAGCCCGGCAGATCGCGCAGCGGTACGCGGAACGGGGCGATGCGACGTCGTTCAACTTGAAGGTGCTGCGCGACGGAAGTCATCTGGACCTGACGATCCCCCTGCCGTCGACGCCGGATGTAAACGTCGGCGATCTCGAACCCATCCGCGCCCTGCGTCAGCTGATCGTTCTTTTGCGCCCCGTGAAGACCCTCACGATTACCCGCTTCGGCGTTCACCCGGAATGGTACAACGTGGAGATCGTCGCCCATTGG
>CAYXGR010000557.1:0-2104 GCA_964464525.1 uncultured Planctomycetaceae bacterium | reverse complement strand
GGAGTAAATGTCGAGTGGTCAGTTCCTCCTTCGCGAGAAATGCGATCTTGAGGCCCATCGTGATGACTTCCTTGATGTCCGCACCGGTATATCCGTTCGTCTCCGCTGCGAGGGTGTCCAGATCGAACACATCGGGGTCACGATTCTTGAGCCGCAGGTGAATCGCTAGAATCTCTCGACGCTCCTCTCCGGTAGGCAGATAAACCCCGTAGATCTCGTCGATCCGGCCCTTCCGCGTGAACTCCGGCGGTAATCGGGAGACATCGTTGGCGGTGAGCACCAGATAGACAGGCGAGGTCCGCTCGGACATCCACTTGAGCAGCGTCCCGAACGCCCTCATACCGGCCCCAGAATCTCCATCGCTGCCCACGGAGCCGAACCCCTTTTCGATCTCATCCAGTTGGAGCAGGCACGGAGACATCGCCTCAATCTGCTGAAGGGCACTCCGCGTATTTCGCTCGGATTCGCCGACCCACTTGCTCATCACTGCCCCCACATCAAACTGAATCAGCGGGATACCCAACTCGGCGGCGGCTGCCAGGCTGATGGCCGTCTTACCACATCCGCTGATCCCCGTGAGCATGAGGCCGCGCGGCGGATCAATTCCGAAGGCACTAGCTTCGTCCGTAAAACACGCCTTGTCGCGGACGATGTGGTGTTTGACCACGTCGTTCCCACCGATGAGATCCAATCCACCCTCGGGAGGCTCGACGTACTTGAGCAGGCCACTCCGGCGAAGAATCTGGGCTTTCTCGTGGAGGATGAGTTTGGCCGCATCCCCGCTGAGAGTCTTGTGTTTCCGAAGGGCTAGAGCCGTTCGGTCTTCCACCTGCTGCTGTGTCATACCCCGGCAGGCGGAGACGATGGATGGGAGGATGGATTCATCCAGCTTGTGACCCTCCATGACATACTGCACCGACTGCTCAATGGCCGCATCATCAGGCAACGGAAACTCGATGGTCGTGACATCGTTCGCCAGAGCAGATGGCACCTCGAACTCCGGGCCGAGGAATATGACGGTTCGCCCGGTACTCGCCAGGATATCCCGAACCTCGCACAACCAGGCGATAACGACGTCGGCATAGTTGTACGTCTTGTGCTGGATGTAGAATCCGAAATCCTTGAGGACGAAGATCGATTCTTCGGGCAGATCCAGCATCTCCTGAGCCACCTTCTGCGGATCGGGCTGATTCAACTCTGTACCGGAAGTGGTCTTCGCAGGATGGCCTTCACCATCCTGCCAGCCGGTGGCATGCGACCAGAGGAAGATCCGACGGTTTCCACTGGGGATTGAATCGGCGAGCGTCTTCAACTCGGCTAGGAAGCGGGTTTTCTCGGTGGTAGGAGCGTGGAGATACGCGTGACCGGAGAGGATGTAATCGGTTAATGATTGGGTGAAAAGCGTTGTGTGCATGGGGGTTCTCCGTGGAATTGAGGGGGGGTAGATGATTATCTGGGGTATCGACACGAAATCGTGGATCAGAGCCCGGAAACGGACCATTCGCCCGTTGCCGGCGTGGGTACCAATGGCGATGGTGGAGGGGGTTGATGGTGGGCTGAAACAGCGGCGGTGATGAGGGTTAATGAGAAAAGAGAAACCGAACATCCAATGGCTGTCGGTTCCCTGTTATTATACCCCGATTCGCCTTAAAATTAAGCGTATTGGGCTTCTATTTGCGCATCTGTCAACGATCTGCGATAATAGCCGTGGGTGATGATGAGAGCGGCCTTTTCAAACCGGGGTAATCGTCTGTATCTCACGGGTGAAGCCGTGCGATCGATGTTTCATGGAATGGGCCGCGTGATCACTTCCGGCCACAATCCCACCGTGCAGTTCCAGATCGGATCGCGTCACAGAGTCAATGGTGAGTCCCTGAAACCCATCACCGACGAACAATTCGACGCCGATATTGCAAATCAGGAGGCGATCGAGCGATTCATCGATTACGTCATGTACGGCCGCATCAAAGAGCGGCCGCAGTGCCTGCCTCAGCGGTTCGATCTGACCGAAGCCCTTCAATGTGATCTGTTGCCCGATCCAAGCCACGATGTGTCACCGCTGGACGACGCACGCCTCCTCTTCATCTCACACGATCTCAACGGG
>CAYXGR010000556.1:0-2109 GCA_964464525.1 uncultured Planctomycetaceae bacterium | reverse complement strand
CTCGTAACTGGCATAGCCCCGAACCACACCCGCAGATTGTGTCATGGACCCGTGATGATCGGGTCCATGGCACGATCGGCGGATATTGTTGGTAGACTTCCCGGTGCGTTTGATCCGGAATGAGGGTATTGAGGACAGATTGCCGGTCTTCGGACCCGCTCGCTTGCGCTCGGGGCTCGGATGATTTGTTCTATTATGGACGGATGGGCCTCGTTTTACGTGATTAGCGATCGCGGTCGAAGGGGCCGAACAGACGCTCGTGTTCGCGTTGGCAGAAACGATCGGTCATGCCGGCGATGAAATCACAGATCACGCGATGGGGGTCCTGTTTCTCGATTCGAGAGGAAAACCGTTCCGGCATCAATCGTGGGTCGGACAGGTAGGCCTCAAACAACTCGTGGATGATTCGCCCGGCCTTGGCGTCCATGCGGACGACGCGATGGTTTCGATAGACCGATTCGAGAAGGATCGCCTGTAAGGCCTCGGAGCCCTCCCGGATTTCGGGAGAAAACCCAATCAGGTCCGACGTATGGCCGCGGACCTGATCGACTGAGTCGATCTTCGCTTTCGCGATCAGGGCTACGCTGGTGCGGTGGGCGTCACGGGCCAGCCGTGCGGCGATGTTGTCGAGGATCGGCCTTCGCCGCGCGGCGATCGGAGCATCGGGAAACGCCTTCGTGATCGGCTCGGCGACCTCGCGCCAGATCCGGCTTTGATTCAGGGTCTCCTCTCTCAGGACGCCTTGGCCGAGACCGTCCTCGATGTCGTGGAGGGTGTAGGCAACGGCGTCGGCGAGGTTGGCGACCTGGCCTTCGAGGGTGCAACGCGGGCCGGCTTCGAACAGGTCGCGGACGTTCAGACCTGAGTCCACGGCGTCGGCGGGTCGGTCGTATCGCGTGTGATGTTTGATGAGGGCCTCGCGGACTTCGAAGCTGAGGTTTAATCCACGAAATGCCGGGTAGGGATGTTCCAATTGATCGACGACGCGGAGCGACTGGACGTTGTGCTCGAATCCGCCGTGGTCTTTCATGAGCCTGTCGAGTTCGGCCTCTCCGGCGTGGCCGAAGGGGGGGTGGCCGAGGTCGTGGGCCATGGCGATGGCGCCGGCGAGTCGGTCGTTGAGGCGAAGCAGACGAGCAAGCCGCTCGGCCTGGGCGGCTACTTCGAGGGTGTGGGTGAGGCGGGTGCGGAAATGGTCGCCCTCGCCGGTGACGAAGACCTGCGTCTTGTACATGAGTCGGCGAAAGGCGGTGCAGCTCAGGATGCGATGTCGATCGAGCTCGAACGGGCATCCGTCGTCCGGATCGCTTCGGGGATGGACCCGGCCGCGGGTTTCTCGATTGGCGACGGCGAAGGGGGCGAGGTGGGATGAGCCCGGCGACGTCATGACGAAGATCCACCCCCTCGGCTCGGCAGGTTCTTTTCCAGGGCGAGGGCGCGGAGCCGTTCGTATTGCCGATCGAGGGCCTCGGGGATCACGCGGACGTCTCCGAGGATCGCCATAAAGTTGGTGTCACCGTTCCATCGCGGGACGATGTGGACATGGAGGTGGCCGGGGAGACCGGCCCCGGCACAGCGGCCGAAATTGAGACCGATGTTGAAACCGTGCGGGCCCAAGGTGTCGGCGAGGAGGGTTTTGGCGTCTCGGGTGAGCGACCAGAGGCCGTGCATTTCGGCGTCTGACAGCTCGTCGAGATCGGCCTTATGGTCGAGCGGGGCGATGAGCAGATGGCCGTTGGTGTAGGGGAAGCGATTCAGGAGAATCATGGAGTCGTGGGTCCGGCAGACGACGTGGTTATTGGCGTCCTGATCCGGTGCGTCTCGATAGTCGCACAGGAAACAGGCATCGTCTCCGCCTGTGTTATCGCCGAGGGAATGGATGTATTCCATTCGCCAGGGTGCCCAGAGATTGTTTGGAAACTCGTTCATCGCCGGATCCATAGGGTGCACTCGTGGTGAGTGTAGGCGAGAACGTGGGCGGTCGCGAGTTGGTCTCTCGGGCGGCGGGCATGAGTTGGCTCGCCACTGCCAAGGAACGATCCTTGAGGATCGTTCCTTGACAGTGCCACCCTTGCGATCCTTGAGGATCGGGATGCCACCCACTGCAGT
>CAYXGR010000555.1:0-2118 GCA_964464525.1 uncultured Planctomycetaceae bacterium | reverse complement strand
TAAGCATGCAGAACACGCAGGACCGTCCATTTGGATATACTAGACAACATAACAAGTCACTCGTAACTCAAATGTCATTATTCATCACGATCATCTTCATCCTCCATCCGTCGATCGCCGCCGCCCCCCCCGCCGTCGCACCCAATACCACCCGCCGCGCCTTCGACACCGCCAGCGACGCCGTCGTCAAGCTCTACGGACGTGGGCTCGGCCGCGAACACGGCTACGGCACCGGATTTCTCGTCTCCGGCGAAGGTCGCATCCTCACCACCGCCGGTCTCCTCTCCGGCAGCGGCCGCATCCGCGCCATCCTCGCCGACGGCCGGGAACTCCCCGCCAAGCTCGTCCGCACCGACCGCGACCGCCAACTCGCCCTGCTCAAGATCGACGCCGACGGCCTGCCCCATCTCGACCTCATCGCGACCGACGCTTTGAAAATCGGCGACGCCGTCATCGCCCTCGGCAACTGGTACAAGATCGCCGAGGGCCACGAGCCCGTCTCCGTCAACCGAGGCATCCTCAGCCTCCGCACAAACCTGCACGCCCGTCGCCTCACGCAGGACTATCCCTACCGCGGCCCCATCCTCGTCTTCGACGCCATCACCTCCAACCCCGGCGCACCCGGCGGCCCCCTGCTCGACATCAACGGCCGATGCGTCGGCATCGTCGGCCGCGTCGTCGAGGCCGTCAGCACCAACACCCGGCTCAACTACGCCCTGCCCTCCGAAGAAATCCTCGCCTTCCTCGGCGGACGACCCGCCTCCCAACCCACCGCCGCACCGCGCGGCGAAGGCGCACCCCGGCCCTACGTCGGCATCAAGATCTCCCGCATGGGCTTCCACCACGTCTCGGCCTATGTCCAGCGCGTCCGGCCCGGCTCGCCCGCCGCCGACGCCGGCATCCGCGCCGACGACCTGATCGTCGCCATCGACGGCGACCGCATCGCCGACGCCAACGCCTACAAGACTGCCGTCAACAAACTCGCCCCCGGCCGCGTCGTGCCCTTTGTCGTCAAACGCGGCAACAAGCTCCTCCGCTTCGACGTCACCATCGGAGAGAAAAAATGATCGCCGCACCCGTCCTCCTCTGTGCCCTGTGCCTGAATCTCGCGGCCCAGCCCGAAGACGACGCCCTGGCATTCGAGCGCGCCCGCGCCCGCGTGATCCGCACCGCCGTCGCCAACATCGCCCCGGCGATCGTCACCATCGAGACCATCGGCGGCGCCCAGCCACTCGGCGCCGCCGGCCCGGCCGGCCCGCGCGAGGCCGCCTTCCGACTCGCAGACGGCCCCACGACCGGTCTCGTCCTCTCCGCCGACGGGCTCATCCTCACCAGCAGCATCAACTTCGCCCGCGACCCCTCCGTCATCACCGTGTCCCTCGCCGACGGACGCCGACTCGTCGCCCACCGACTCGGCGTCGACCACATCCGCCGACTCGCCCTCATCCGCGTCGAGGCCGACGACCTCCCCGTCCCCACCTGGGCACCCACCGACGAGATCCGCATCGGCCAATACGCCCTCGCCTGCGGCCGGGCACTCGGCGGCGGCGGCGGAAGCGGTAAAAATACCTCGGTCTCGCTGGGGATCGTCAGCGCCATCGGCCGCCGCAACGGCAACGCCGTCCAGACCGACGCCAAGGTCTCGCCGGTCAACTACGGCGGCCCGCTGATCGATATCGACGGTCGTGTGCTTGGGCTGCTCGTGCCGATGGCCGGCTCCGGCGGCGAGCTGGCCGGGGCCGCCTGGTACGACGGCGGCATCGGCTTCGCCATCCACGCCGACAAGATCGACTTCGTCCGCGACCGGCTCGTCGCCGGTGAGACGATCGAACCCGGCAAGATCGGCATCCTGCTCGAGCCCGACGAGCCCAGCCTGATCCCCCTGCTCGACAAGCTCCTCCCCGCCGCCCGCGGCGTGCGCATCAAACAGGTCATGGACGGCTCCCCGGCACAGCGGGCCAAGCTCCGCCCCGGCGACAAGGTTCTCGCCATAGACGGCCAACCCACCGGCGACCTCCCCGAACTCCAGCGCCGCCTCAGCGACCGAGCGGCCGGTGAAACGATTACTCTCACCCTCAAGCGCCGCTGGCGCAAGCTCGACGTCAAGATCACCCTGGT
>CAYXGR010000554.1:0-2118 GCA_964464525.1 uncultured Planctomycetaceae bacterium | reverse complement strand
GTATCAAGGTATCGCGCATCCAGGGATCCCAACCCGCGTAGGATAACGGATTTCCGGACAAGATCAACTTGCGAAACATCGAAACGGGTCCATGACAGAATCCGCGGATTCTCTTGCCGGCTTCAGCCGGGCTTAGCTCCCTTTTCTCACAAGATAATTGATTCAGTGCCACGTTTATCAGAGCCGCGACCGTAAGGGAGTCGGTCACCGCCCACCCTCTAAAACGATTCCAGAACACTAGAACCATGACACACTACCATTGGAATGACGACTGGACGATCGCTGTGAGTCCATACCCACCGCTCCCTTACGGTCGCGGCTCTGATCAATGGGTGAGAAATGCGGGTTAGACGTCTCAACCCCGACACGATGGGAATCCCGCCCCGCCTGAACTGTCATGGACACCATCGAAACGCCGAAATCCGGCCTTGGAGTGGTACGGATTGGGTGGGTTTGCTTGCCCGGTGGAGGGATCACCTTGGATTCGCACTGCTTGAAGCAGTGGCACACGAGCTGGACGATTTCGCGAATTGGGCATGCACCCGGCAGGGGCACAGGCCGCACGGACTGGAAGTCCGTGGCTCGTCACGTTGATTCGCACCGGTCGGAAACCAGCGCCACCGAACAAAAGGTGGGCGGTGCCCACCCTACGATCTGATGGGATGGTTTTTATCCCGATTGCATGGTCTTGGCCAAGCGGCCCTCGACGAAGAAGAGATTGGCCTCGCCGGCGAGTTTGACGAGTTGCAACAGCTCGCTCATCGTGGCTACTTCCTCGACCTGCTCGTCGACGAACCACTGAAGAAAGCTGAAAGTCGCGTGATCCTTTTCGGAGTCGGCGAGGGCAACCAGGTCGTTGATCTGCTGCGTCACGGTCCGCTCGCTCTCCAGGGCCGCCTCGACCATGGCCTGGGCCGAACCGTAATCGGACTTGGGTCGCGCCACCTCGGCCAGAATAACCGACGCACCAACATCCTGCAGATACTTTACGATCTTCATGGCGTGCTCTCGCTCTTCGGTCGCCTGGGCATGGAAGCGCCGGCCGAAGACCTTCAACCCTTTTTCCTCAAACGCCAGGGCCATCGCCAGGTAGCTGTGTGCGGTGTTGAGTTCGTTGGCAATCTGTTGAATGAGCGCCGAAGCCATATTTTCAGAAATCATCATGCGATTCCTTTCCTGCTGGGTTTTCAAGCGATGAAGAATCCATCTCTTATTATTCGAAGAATCATAGTGCAGAATCAGATGATTCCGCAACCACCTCGGGACTTCTTCAGAATATATTCATTCGTACATCCGAACGCAGTGTGGATCTGGGGGATCCCCTCAAGCATCATCCGGATTCGACAGGATGTGGTCACGCCATTCTGCAGCATGGGCGGGGATCCAATCCCGGGCGGCCTCGTCGAGACAGACGATACGACCCAATCGGATCACCATCGCTTCCCGATGCTTAATGATCTCGGCACGCTGAACGCGCATGGCCAATGCAAGTCGCACGCGACTCGATGCCTGATCCGAATCGGATGATTCGAACTTGTCGCGGCGGGCGATTCGAGGTGTATTCCCGGATTGTTCTGTGACGATCATCCGTCTCATTATCGGTAGGGCGGATACGCGGCTTGCGTTGTCATCATGCGTGATGAGTCCCGGCCCGATAAAGAATCAAACGTCGAGACATCAAAACGTCAAATAATCCTCATGCTTCCGGATAATCACACACTGACAGAGCTGGTTCACATGCCCCTCTTTTTTGCCCCGAAACAGGATCACATGCCTCTTTTTGCCCCGAAGGGGCGCAACATGTCAGCCCAGGGCAGAGCGAAGCGGCTGATAAGCCGCGAAGCGCCGCCCTGGGTCAGCAGTCCCACACACACCCAGCCCTGAAGGGGCGGTACAATCCGCTCATCTCACAAATCCGGAGTATGATTATCCACCCAGCAAACGAAATTCGCGGACTTGATAAACGAATAACCCAAGGCCGCGAAATACCGAAGAAATGGCTCCCCTATGTTTTCGATGAACGCTTTGTGTGAGATGAACTGGAAGCACAAGGCAATAAATAAAAATAACAACAACAAAACAACCACCCAAACAACTACAAGAACATCGATGTTCATG
>CAYXGR010000553.1:0-2124 GCA_964464525.1 uncultured Planctomycetaceae bacterium | reverse complement strand
TCTGTCTGGAATGCTGGCGGCAGGACTTGAACCTGCGACCCAGGGCTTATGAATCCCTTGCTCTACCAACTGAGCTACGCCAGCGAGTTCTCACAAGCTTTGCTTATATCACGATTAACGTTCTCCTGCAAATCTGACCGGATGGCAGAAAACCCCGCGCGTGCACGAATCGTGCTATATAAGGCCCATTCGGCCGGGTTCCGGATAAGGGGCACCTTCGAAGCCGTGTCGCGACGATTTTCCCTCTCGTCCGCGAAGCGCGGAAAACATCACTCCCTATGTGAACTCATCTCCTCTGTGTGTCGATACAGGGGCGAGTGTGTTCGGACCATCCTCGGCGAAACGAGGGCCATGGAGCCTGGTTATCTGACGTTACGAATGCGTTACGGCATTGACTTGATCGGACCGAGTCGTGGAACTAGACTCACCTGTGATGAAACGAATCGGAACAATCCTGATTACCGTGTGGGCCCTGCTGCTCATGCCGACCTTGTGCACGGCGGGTGTGATCCTCCACGCCTGTGAGTGTGGGGCGGAGACTGGTTGCAGCCATGAGGTTGGTTGCTCGGATGATCCATGCGGTACGCTCGTCACCAGTGGTCGAACTCAGCGTACCCTTGTTGAGTTCGTACCAGCGACAATTCCAAGTCTTGTATTTTGCACTTCCTCTGATGATCTGGAACTCGCTTCAGATCAATGTCGCATGGAAGAGCGGCTATTGCCGCTATTTCCCCATTTGCCCTTCCCCATGAGCGACATCCCGCTCCTCGTCTGATCCCCACGTTCCAAAAAACCGAGTAAGTATTGATCCGAGTCTTCGATTCGCGGTCATGCTGGTCTCGCTATGGCTGTTCGTACCGGACACCAGTTGTCATTTGTTGGGAATCGATCGAATGCGACACACGACACAAATGGTTCTGTCGTTCATCTCCGCGCTGCTGCTGGTCGCCGGTTGCGCGACGGTTGATCCGCACCATGATTACGAACGCGCGGTGGAACACATCGAGAAGGCGACGGGGTCGTCGGGGGCCTATTCTCCCGACGACGAAGAATCCATGAAGCAACGGGTCCACGAGCTGTTGAAAGGTGGACTCACGGCCGACGAGGCGGTTCAGATTTGCCTGTTGAATAACCCATCCCTTCATGCCCGGTTTCTGGAGATCGGGATGGCCCGGGCGGACGTTGTTCAGGCCGGGCTGTTTTCGAATCCGTCGCTGGGTTTGGCGCTGCGTCTCCCTGCCGGAGGCGGTCTGGCCAATATCGATGCCGGGATCGCCCAGAATATCGCGGATTTGTGGCAAATCCCCGCGCGAAAGCGAGCCGCGGAACGGTCTCTCGACCAGACTATCCTCCAAATTGCCCGAAACGCTGCCGATCTCGCGGCCGATGCGAAGAGTGCCTACTACACCGCAACCGGCACGCGGCAACTGTATGACATCGCCCAGGAAAACTTACTGATCACGAAAGAGTTGCTCGAACTCGCCGTCACTCGTAAACAAGCGGGGGCCGGTACCGTCATCGACGTGAACCTGGCTCGGAGCCAGATGGTGGAGGCGGAACTTGTTCAGGAGTTAACCCGGCTGGCGGCGGTCGAGGCAGGTCGGACGCTGGCAACTCTGCTCGGGCTGACGATCGAGGCTGATACGCTTGTATTAGTTGATCCACTTCCTGATATCCCCCCCGAACCCCCCGATGCCGAATCACTGATCCCGATCGCCCGTCAGTGGCGACTGGATCTGCGGGCGGCGGAGCAGGCCGTGGCGGCTGCTGAAGCGCGGCTCCAGGAGCAATATCGTCTGATTATTCCAGAGGTCGAGTTTGGCGTGGCGTTTGAACGCGACGCGCGGCAACAGCAGGGCGGGCGAAAAATGTTGGCCGATACCGCAAGGGCATCGATTGCCGGCGGCGGCCTGAGGGCGCCAGACATTGAGCCCCGTTCACAGCGTCAGCGGAACCAGCGCACGGACTTCGTCATCGGGCCGAGCATCGGCCTGGAGCTTCCGATCTTCGATCAGAATCAGGCTCAAATTGCCAAGGCGCGGTTCGCCTATACACAGGCAATCAAGAACCTCGAAGCCCTGGATCTCGTGGCCACGCAGCAGATCCGTGGAGCCATCGATCGTG
>CAYXGR010000552.1:0-2132 GCA_964464525.1 uncultured Planctomycetaceae bacterium | reverse complement strand
TCAGCCCAGGGCAGAGCGAAGCGCCGCCCTGGGTTGACACGTTCACAAACACCCAGCCCTGAAAGGGCGATACAACCAAAGGCCGAACACTTGCATCGTCGACGACCGGCACGACAATAGGGGGAATGAAACCGCGCCATCCGCAATCATGCGATCTGTCCATCCGCGTTCGCTACGCCGAGTGCGACCCGATGGGCTATCTCCACCACTCCAAGTTTTTCGAATACTTCGAGATGGGCCGAACCGAATTGCTCAGACAGACCGGCATCCGCTATCGAGACATGGAAGACCGCGACATCCTCTTCGCCGTGGTGAATTTCAACTGTCGCTTCAAGGCCCCGGCCCACTACGACGAAGTGCTTGTCCTTACAACTCAAGTCGAACGCCTGACGCATGTTCGCATCGACCACTCATACGTCCTCCGCCGAGGAGACACGCGATTGTGCGAGGCTGACTCCACGCTCGCCTGCATCGATCGATCGGGAAAGCTGATCGCCATCCCGGAGGAATTCTTCGAAGCAACGTGAAGCCGGGCCTCCAGTGATCGGGCCGTCGGAATGCCCGTGCCGTCGTGCACTTGAACCCAAACAACCGGATTCTGCATCGTGTTCTGGATTTTCGTAATCCTCGGTTCCCTCACCCTCATGGTCGTGCTCCACGGTCTCGTGACGACCTGGCACGGGCCGCCGCGTGTCTTTGTGTTTCACCTGGCCGCCCTGTTTTTCATCATCCTGGCCATGCAGCAGACGCACAATTCGACTTTGGGTCGAATGGCCCTGGTCTGCGGTCTTGCCGCTGAAGTCGTCGCCGGGTTCACGAGACGTTCCCGTCGAGACAAAACCACGGCGGGTGCGGAGTCGAAATCGATTCTGATTGAAACCGTTACGCCCGAAACCATCACGCCCGACACCCGTCAACAGGCGATCGAATCCATCGAGGAATCCGAACCCGAAGTCGACGAGGCATCGGATCATCCCTCCGAAATGGATAAGACCGAATCTCACTCTGGGGAAGAAACGCAGGAGCCTATTCAGGAAACACCGCCGCCGGATTCCCCGAAGGACTCCGAGCCGGACCCCGAACCGTCCGAATCATCGGACGAAAACGCCGACGCCCCCACGCTCGAAACGCCTTCAACAGATGATCCGTCTGCCGAAGACGATTTTCCGTCCGAAGCGATCGAAGAATCCGCATCTCCGCGGCCCGCGCCAGACCCGCCTGCCACGGTTTCAGACGAGCCGGTGACAGTCGTCGAACACGAATTCACTACAGTCGTCTTATTGGAGCGAACCACGACGATGTCCGGAGAGGTGTTTCTGGCATCCCTGCGGCGAAGCGGTCAGCGCGACGCCAAGCTGACCGAGCCGTCGGAGCACGACAGTGCCATCCGGGTCAAGGCCGACCGGATCCGCCTCGATATTTGCAGTTTTGCAGAGCCGTGGCAGGCTGCCGATGAATCGTTCATGCCGCCGGACACCGACCCCGACGCACCCCTTCAAACACACAAGGCGTTCACATCCATCACATCCGTATTTGAGTCCACTATCGCGCGAGACGACATCATCCGGCTCCATCATCGCGCCCATGCGGCCCTCGCCGAATTCGCGCCGGCGATCGCCGCCGTCTGGCCGGCGGCCGGGCGTGTCGTCACTGCGGCGGAACTGGAGTCCCTGCGATCCCAGGCCAACGACGCCTCAGAGCCGATGGCAAAAACATGCACGCGTCTGAGATCCTTCGATCTCGACGGTCCCGCTGCCGGCATGGTCCTTTGCGACACACTCGGCCTCACGGCCCTCGGCCTGCCGGACATTCAGCTTATTGTGGAGAAAGCCTCGGATGACGCGATCCAACAGATCGCCCGCGATCTGGCCGACCGGTTTCTCGAGTCCGGCTGCGATTTAGAAAATGGTTCGGAATTCATCCTTGCCGACGATCGAACCTGTCGCATCACCCACACCTGGTCCGCCTTCTCCCCCGACCGAGAAGCCATCCAGTTCGTCGCCAAACCCTGATCGTGCGTCCACAACAATCCAAAGGGTGGCACGGTCAAGCGCAGCTTGGCCGTGAAATCGCATGGGTGCCGGGTGCCATGCTTACACGCCTCAGGCCTTATCGAGGCGGGTAAGCATGCT
>CAYXGR010000551.1:0-2136 GCA_964464525.1 uncultured Planctomycetaceae bacterium | reverse complement strand
GTGCTTGCCGGTGGGATTCCATGCGGTAGAATCGTGTAGCATTTAGGCACCGAGCGTTGAGGACCGGTTTATGCATGAGAAGATCATCGGCGAGGGGATTACCTTCGATGATGTGCTGCTGGTTCCGGCGCGGAGCGATGTCGTGCCGCGGGAGGCCGATGTTCGCACCCTTCTGACTCGCAACATCACCCTCAATATCCCCATCCTCTCGGCCCCGATGGACACCGTGACCGAGTCGAGCCTGGCCATTGCCCTCGCTCAGGAGGGCGGCCTCGGTATCATCCACAAGAACATGAGCGTCGAGGCGCAGTGCCGCGAGGTGGACAAGGTCAAGCGAAGCGCCAACGGCGTCATCGACGACCCCGTCACTTTGCGGCCCACCGACACGGTTGGCCGGGCCTCCGAAGTGATGCGCCTCCAGAATATCTCCGGCGTGCCCATCACCGAGGACGACAACCGTCTGGTCGGCATCCTCACCCGCCGCGACATGAAATTCATGGACCACGTCGGGATCGACCGGGAGGCGTTGGAATCGCGGCCGGTCCGAGACGTGATGACGCACGAAAACCTGGTCACGGCCCCGCCGGGGACTTCGCTCGACGAGGCGGGGGAGATTCTGCAACAGCACAAGGTCGAGAAGCTGCTGCTGGTCGATAAGAACCAGCGGCTCGTCGGGTTGATCACCATCAAGGACATCGACAAGAACCGACAGTTTCCCAACGGTTGTCACGACACGCGGGGCCGCCTCCGCGTCGGCGCGGCCGTCGGTGTCTTCGAGTATGACCGGGTCGAATCGCTCATTCGCGACGGGGTGGATGTCATCGCCGTCGACTCGGCCCACGGTCACAGCGAGAATGTGCTCAACACCGTCCGCGAGATCCGCAAGCGGCACGACATCGACCTCATCGCCGGAAACATCGCCACCGCCGACGCCGCCCGCGATTTGATTGACGCGGGGGCGGATGCGCTGAAGGTGGGCATCGGACCGGGTTCGATTTGTACGACGCGGGTGGTCTCGGGCGTCGGAATCCCGCAGGTGACGGCGATCTTGAATGTTGCCCGCGTGGCCGAGGAGGCCGGTGTGCCGATCATCGCCGACGGCGGTATTCGCTATTCCGGGGACATCACGAAGGCCGTTGCCGCCGGGGCCAACGCGGTCATGGTGGGCTCGCTGTTCGCGGGGTTGGACGAATCACCGGGGACCGTGGTACTCTGGAAGGGTCGGCGGTTCAAGGAATACCGCGGCATGGGCTCGATCGGCGCGATGCACTCGGGCAGTGCCGATCGATACGGCCAACAGGCTCAGGCTGATCCGAAACAGGCCGGCATGGCCCGGGAACAGGAACCCAATGCCCCGGCACTGGGCAAGCTCGTTCCCGAAGGTGTCGAGGGCCGCGTCCCGTATCGCGGCGGATTGGCGGAGGTGACCTATCAGCTCGTGGGCGGTCTGCGGGCGGGGATGGGTTATTGCGGGGCCCACACGATTCAGGCCCTTCGGCACGACGCGCGATTTGTCCGCGTCTCGGCCGCGGGCGTGTCCGAGTCGCACCCGCACAACTTGATGATTACGGAGGAGGCCCCGAACTATGCGGTTCATCATACGATCGAATTATAAAGCGCGGCGGCATGCCGCAATAAGCCTGCCTATCCTTCTCTTGGCAATGACAGGCTGCGCGCATGTGAACAATCCGTTCAAGGATTCCGGGGCGCTGATCGATGCCGAGATGACGACGCCGAGCACCGAGGGCTATCGGGGCAAGACGGAGTTCGTGGCCGACCGGCATCGGGCCTGGGAATCGTCGACGGTTCGGTTTCAGAACGGCGCGGTCAGCCACTGGCCGCAGTGGTTTGAGGATTCCCTGGAGGACAAGGGCAACGACTACGACTTCGCCGATCGGGATGCGCCGGACAACCAATTTGCCTGGAACTGGGTGGATTACGCCTATATCTTCGGCGGCCCAATCCAGATGACGGCGAATGCGGCGCTTTATCCGTTTAGCGCGGTCATCACGCCTCCCGGCACGTTGATGGAGAGTAATGGTCGGATCGACAAGGGTCTGATCTGGCACGAGCACGACGCGAAGCGCTCGGACGCGGCGACGCGTGAGCCGCCGGATGTGAATCGGATCGACTAAG
>CAYXGR010000550.1:0-2138 GCA_964464525.1 uncultured Planctomycetaceae bacterium | reverse complement strand
ACGCACCGGTTGGAAACCGGTGCCACAGTCGGTTGGAAACCGGTGCCACAGTCGGATGGGAACCGGTGCCACAGTCGGTTGGGAACCGGCAACACAATCGGTTGGAAACCGGTATCGTCCCGGCGCGCCGAGAGAAATCGGCGACACAGAATGAAGATTGACCAATCAGACCATTTCTACTTATGAGGCAATGATGGCGATGAATCAGGATCGAATGACTTTACTCCGGAATCTGGGAATCGAGACGGACCGGGCGAATCCCGGTGTGTTTCACGGCGAATGGACCGGGAGCGACGCGGTGCTGGAATCCGTCTCGCCGATCGACGGACTGCCCATCGCCTCGGTTACGCAGGCGACGCCGGAGGAATATGAACAGACGGTCGCCGCCGCCGTGCGGGCGTTCGAGTCGTGGCGGACACTCCCTGCGCCGAAACGCGGCGAGGTCGTTCGGCAACTGGGCAACGCCCTCCGCGAGCACAAGGCCGATCTCGGGGCGCTGGTGACGCTGGAGATGGGGAAGATTCGCGCCGAGGGCGAGGGCGAGGTTCAGGAGATGATCGACATCTGCGACTTCGCCGTCGGCCTGTCTCGACAATTGTATGGGCTCACCATGCACTCGGAGCGGCCGGGGCATCGCATGTATGAGCAGTGGCACCCGCTCGGTGTCGTCGGCGTGATCAGCGCATTCAACTTTCCGGTCGCCGTGTGGAGCTGGAACGGGGCGCTCAGCGCCGTCTGCGGCAACGCGACGCTGTGGAAGCCGTCGAGCAAGACGCCGCTGACGGCGATCGCCTGCACACGAATTGCCGAGAAGGTCTGCCGGGAGGCCGACGTGGATCCGGCCATCTTCAGCCTGGTGATCGGCCGCGGTTCGACGATCGGCGAAAAGCTGATTCAAGACCGACGGATTCCGCTGGTCTCTGCGACCGGCTCGTGCCGGATGGGCTATCGGATCGGCGAGGTCGTCGGCAAGCGGCTGGGCCGGACGATCCTCGAACTCGGCGGGAACAATGCGATCATCGTGACGCCGGAGGCCGATCTGGAACTGGCGATGCGGGGGATTCTGTTCGGAGCCGTTGGCACGGCTGGGCAGCGCTGCACGAGCACACGTCGGATCATCGTACACGAGTCGATCCGCGACGAACTGGCCAAGCGGCTCGTGGCCGCATACGAACACGTCAAGATCGGCGATCCGCTGGCCGCGGGGACGCTGATGGGTCCGTTGATCGATCGCGGGGCGGTCGACGACATGCAGAACGCAATCAAGCGTGTCAAGGAGGAGGGTGGCGAGATTCTGCGCGGCGGCGAGGTGCTCGATGGGCCGGAGTATGCCGGCGGGTGTTACGTCACGCCCTGCATCGCGAAGGTGAAGAACGATTTCAAGATCGTTCAGGAGGAGACGTTCGCGCCGATTCTCTACATCATCGGCTATCGCCATCTCGACGGGGCCATCGCCAAGCACAACGACGTACCGCAGGGTCTGTCGAGCGCGATCTTCACGCGGAACCTGCTGGAGGCTGAACAGTTTCTCGCGGCGGCGGGAAGCGATTGCGGCATTGCCAACGTCAACATCGGCACCAGCGGCGCCGAGATCGGCGGGGCCTTCGGCGGCGAGAAGGAGACCGGCGGGGGCCGGGAGTCTGGCTCGGACGCGTGGAAGGCCTACATGCGGCGGCAGACGAACACGATCAATTATTCCACGGATCTTCCGCTGGCTCAGGGGATTTCATTTGGGGATTAGCAACCATCCCATTGTTCGCATTCCTGGAACCTGTCGAGGGTGAATCCCCCCCCTGCTCGATGTGTGCTGCTTCAGTGGGAATTGGAGAATGCGGTCGTTTGGGTTACACCTATGGGTGATACCAGATTGAGGAGCATTTCATGCCCAAACAGCGACGGAATTTCAGCGGAACCGAGAAGATGACCATTCTGCGGGAGCACCTGATCGAGAAGACGCCCATCTCGGAAGTGTGTGAGAAGCACGCCCCGTCTGGGGGGATGTGTCGGCGTCGTGCCTGGATTGGCATGCCCGCGCCAAGGCTTGCATGTACCACCGAAGCGGGGAATGGGGTGGGGCATTGGACGGCCGCACGGACTGGAAGTCCGTGGCTCTTCTTCCGAGGGCCGGATCGGGTAGG
>CAYXGR010000549.1:0-2157 GCA_964464525.1 uncultured Planctomycetaceae bacterium | reverse complement strand
GAAGATGCTCTGATAAACGTGGCTCTGAATCAATTATCTTGTGAGAAAAGGGGGATAAAGGGATCCAAAAAATAGGACCGATAAAATGTGCCGTAACGAATGCCCCCCAAGACCGGGTAGGCATCGCGTAACTCTTTACGACAAAATGATTTAACAATTTCGTCACACTCGAACGTCCAGACAAAACGGACACATTCGAGAACCCGAAAGGGATGGGTTGCGGAGATTCATTCTATCGGTCGCCGCTGTCTCTGCAGGTCGGCTGATCAGGATAAACCGGGAGCTGGTTTGGCTTTGGACTTGGGCCGGACCGTCGCGGCGGGCTTGGGTTCCTTTTTGGCAGCGTTTTTCTGACTGGTGCCATCAACCTTCGGGTCCGCAGCGCTGGGCTTCTTCTTCGCCGGATCGGACTTGACCGAAGGGGGCGACTTCGCTTCGTCTGCCTTGACCTTAGTATCGGTCACGCTCGATGTTGCATCCTTGTCCTCGATGCCGGCCAGGGTTCGATACTGGCGATCCAGTTCTTGTTTTTGTTCCGCATCCAAATTGGCCTTCTGCTCGATTCGAGGCAGCCCGTTCAGCCGGTCATTCATATCGATAAACAAGGCATGGATGGGCTGCTCCAGGGCGCGGCGGCGACGGTTCAGTGCCAGCCGTTTTCTCATCGATTCTTTTTGATCCTTCTTACCCCCCTTGAGTGCCATCTTCTCTTCCACGTCCTTGAACGCGCCCTTCTTCTGCTCACGATATTTATCCGCCTTGGCCATCTGCTCCTTCAGAATGCTCTCTCGGGCGGAGTTCTGCTGGGCCTCGTCGAGATGGTAGACCCGTATGAATCGATTGACATAGGCGCCCCACTGATCCTCCACCTTGACGCTCCGCACGACCTGGCCACCCGATCCCTGGGAGACCTGTCCCGTGGCGTTGGCAGCGATGATCTGGGGTTTGGGGCGCGTTACGCCGGGCACGTAGCCCTCGCCACGCTGCCAGGATTGAAGCTTATCGGTGACATTGCTGAAGTTCGCCGTCATCAACCGCAAGTCGCGATCATGGACCTTGATCTGCTTCTCATCGAGAATTTCACGCCAAGTTCCGTTGCCATCCAGGATGGCCTTCTTGGCGGCATCATAGACCGGACCGGCGCGAAGGGCCCAATCCATCAGCCGTTCCGGCGTGGCCTTCTCGGGGTGCCGACGAAGGTCGATCGACTCCTGGAGTAACTCTCGCACTTCCATGTCGTGCTCTTCGAGAAAAGCGCGAACCTTGGTCTTCAGCAGCAGCCGGGTGTAGTCTTCCTGGGTCTTGCCCAGGTTGTAATGCCGGGTGATCTGGGTCACCGCCTCTTCCACCATCTGCTCTTCATCCCAGATCATGGGATCGTTGGGATGGGTCTTTGCGGTCGGCGCCCCCGTCGAGGGCGACGCCTGCTCAGGAGACTTCTTCGCGTTTGTCTGAGCCTGGGTCATCGGTGGCGCTGCCAAAAGGGCTGCGGTGATACCGAACAGGATGGCGACTCGCCGGACAGGCTTCCGATGGCTGAATGTTGGATCGTTTTCGTTCATCATGCGTCGTCCGTATTTCAAAAAGCACCTTTGTGGGTGGCGAGGGATTGACCTCCCGCTCCCGGCTGATTATACGCTTGCCCACCTGGTGGGTTGCATGGAGAGAATGCCCCGCTGGGCACACGGATCCGCACCCGACTTCCGCTCATCCACACAGCCGGGACCGAAAGGTCTCCACCTCCATCGGTTTCGTCGTCCAATCGGAACGGGGGCCTTAGCAAACCCGTGTTTGCCCTTGGTTATATCTTTATCAGACCAGGATTCATGCGACAGCCGTCGCAGGCATGCCGCATCCAAAAGTCGAATCCATGACGGCGATTTGCAAGACCGGCGAGTGGCTGACCGTCGGTCGGGATCAAGGGCCATGAAAGGTCCATATATAAGGTCCCCGTATATTGTCAGTAAGTCCGGCTCCGCGTCAAGTTGGAACCTTTCCGGCGTGCGGGAGGGGGTGCATGACAGATTAGGCGGATAATATTCTGAGCCCCGGCGAGTCAGCGTGGGGTTTTTGATGGAGTAGTTCGTTGATCATCGGCCCCGCTCGCTTGCGCTCGGGGCTCGGATGGGTAAGCCCCGTGAACGGGGCTGGGGGATT
>CAYXGR010000548.1:0-2158 GCA_964464525.1 uncultured Planctomycetaceae bacterium | reverse complement strand
ACCGGCCTCCGCTCCGGCACCTCGATCCGCTCCTCGCCACGAAGATACCGCGCCGTCAGCGAGTCCGCGTCCCTCAACACATCACGATACCGACCCGACGCGACGACCTTGCCCCCGCGAACGCCCGGCCCGGGGCCGAAATCGACGATGTGGTCCGCCGCCCGCATCGTCGCCTCGTCGTGCTCCACGACGATGACCGTGTTGCCCATGTCCCGCAGCCGGGAAAGGCTGTCGAGCAGGCGGCAGTTGTCACGGGCATGCAGCCCGATCGACGGCTCGTCGAGAATGTAAAGCACGCCCACCAGCCCTGAACCAATCTGACCGGCCAGGCGAATCCGCTGAAGCTCACCCCCGCTGAGCGTCGGCGCGGTGCGGTCCAGCGTCAGATAGTCCAGCCCCACATTGAGCAGAAACTCCAACCGCGCCCGCACCTCCTTGAGCACCTCCTCGGCGATCAATTTCTGGACCGGCGTCAGCTTCAGCCGACCCACCGTTTCGTATGTCTCCGCCACCGATAGGGCACACAACTCGGTCAGGTTCGGCCCCGCTCGTGATCGGCTCCCGGTCGGCAGACGCACCCCCCGGGCCTGCACGTTGAGCCGTGCGCCATGACAATCCGGACACGGACCGCGGCGCATATATTTTTCGTAGTAGGCCCGAACGAACCCCGCCTTCGCCTTGCGATACGACTCCCGCAGCTCCGCGAGGATGCCGTCAAACGTGCCGCCGTGTTTCCAGATGCCACCCGACCAGCGCCAGGCGAAGGTGATATGCCGATCACCGGTGCCATGGAGCATCGCCTTGCGGGCCTTCGGCGAAAGCTTTTTCCACGGCTGGTTCAGGTCGAAGCCCAGCGATTTCGCGACGCCCTCGTAGATATGCCGCCGCCACTTCCCGATCCGCGTCCGATGCGGCGCGATGCACGGCGCCCAGAAGTTTTTCGACGGATCGGGCACGATCAGGTCCAGATCGAAATCGAACAGTTCGCCCAGCCCGTCGCAGGTCTGGCACATCCCCGTCGGCGAGTTGAAGGAGAACAATTGCGGCGACGGCGGCTCGAACGAGATCGAGCAGTGGGTACAGGCATATTTCGATGAATAGACCTTCTCACCCTCGTTGGCGCGGCTCGTCTTACCCCGTCCCCGCGCCGCCGGAGTGTCCTTCTCCACCATCGGCGCGACCAGAAGCGTCCCCTTGCCCACCCCCAGTGCGCTCTGCACCGCTTCGGCCAGCCGCGAGCGTGACGCCTCATTCACCGCAAGCCGATCGATCACCACCTCGATATCGTGCCGCTGATTCCTTTGCAACGACAAATCCTCAGTCAACGCCACGACCTCCCCATCCACCCGCGCCCGGACGTAACCGGCCCGGATCAAGTCCTCGAACAAATCGCGAAACTCACCCTTCTGTCCCCGGGCGACGGGCGCGAGCATCAACACGCGGCCGCCTGCGAAAGATTCCAGAACACCGCCGACGATCTGCTCCACCGTCTGCGCCGAAATCGGACGCCTGCATTCGGTGCAGTGCTGCACCCCGATCCGCGCAAAGAGCACCCGCAGAAAATCATAAATCGCCGTCACCGTCCCGACCGTCGAGCGCGGATTCCAGCCCGCCGTCTTCTGTTGAATCGCAATCGCCGGCGAGAGACCGGTCAGCAGGTCGCAGTCCGGCTTCTGCATCTGCCCCATGAACTGCCGGGCATAGGATGAAAGTGATTCGATGTACCGCCGCTGGCCCTCGGCGAAGAGGGTGTCGAAGGCAAGGGAGCTTTTACCGCTTCCCGAGACACCGGTGAAGCAGATCAGCTTGTTCCGGGGCAGGGAGAGGGAGACCGATTGCAGGTTGTGCTCCCGGGCATTCTTGATCTCGATGGTTTCCGGTTCCATGCCGCAATCGCTTCCATACCCCATCGCCGGACGGATCATAAGGGTTCTCATGATCTCCGGACGACGATCGATCGGCGGCCATTGTAGGTGTGTCTCGGAAAGATTGAAATGTCGCCCCGATCGAGGCTGGATGGGTGGCCCGGTCTAACGACGCAGTCGTCAGGCCGTGGGCCGTGCGAGCAACCGCGGCCTCTCCTGGCCGCCAGTCCATTCCACCCAACCCATCGAGCGATCTGCGACACATCACTCGCAGCTTATTCACGAGGCGCTAG
>CAYXGR010000547.1:0-2161 GCA_964464525.1 uncultured Planctomycetaceae bacterium | reverse complement strand
CACGGCGGACCCTACGGGATTCAGCACCCGGCACCGTCAAGCTGAGCTTGCCGATGGCACCCCCGCACTGCTTGAAGCAGCGGCACACTTGCAGGTTGAGCATGCTTACCCGTCACGATAAGGCCGTGACGTGTAAGCATGGCACCCTGTATATTTCTCAATTCGCCATTCGCTATTCGCTATTCCTCTACAACCCGATCATCTCGCCTATTCGCGGGCCGAACTTGACCACCAGACCGGCGAAGACGACCGAGACCATGCTCATCAGCTTGATCAGAATGTTCAGCGACGGGCCGCTGGTGTCCTTGAACGGGTCGCCCACGGTGTCGCCGACGATGCCCGCCTTGTGAGCCTCGGACCCCTTGCCGCCATGCTTGCCGGTCTCGATCCACTTCTTGGCGTTGTCCCACGCCCCGCCCGCGTTGGCCATGAAAATCGCCACGGCGAAACCGCTCGTCAAACCGCCGGCCAGCAGGCCCATCACGCCCGGCACCCCAAAGAGCAGCCCGACCAGAACCGGAATGATGATCGCCAAAAGCGAGGGGACGACCATCTCCCGCTGGGCACCGGTGGTCGAGATCGCCACACAGTTGGCATAGTCGGGCAACTTGGCCCCCTGAAACTCGACCTGCTGGCGGGGCCAGTTTTCACAATCGTCGGCATAGGCCTGATCGTGGCCCTGCGACTTGAGATATTCCTTGATCCGGCCGAACTGATCCCGGCACTCGAGCATCATGCGAAAGGCGGCCCGGCCGACGGCCTTCATCGTCAGGGCGCAGAACAGAAACGCGAGCAACACGCCGCTGAACATGCCGCACAAAACGCGCGGGTTCATCAGGGTCACGTCGTAGAACGTCATGTACTGATGGAGCGATGCCCGCCGGGCGGAGACCAGCTCGAAGGTATGGCCCCCTATGATCGTCGATTGCAGGTAGGCTTCATCCTTGGTGGTGGCGGGGAGTGTGGCGATTTTGTCACCGGCTTTCAATACCGTGTCGTCGCCCCGCAGATACTTCTTCAACTCGAGGCGATTGAGCAGCATATAGCTCTGATAGGCGTTCTCCGCCGTGCCTGATTTGTATTTCTCGCCGAACTTTCCATAGCCCATGTAATAGATGTCACCGACGCCGGCATCCGCCTGAGCATGGCTCTCGGGATGGTGCTCTTCGACCCACGCCTGCGCCTCGCGGACCTGCCCGACGCGAACCTCCTCGACATACGCCGCCAACAGGGCCAACGCCGTCAATGCAGCCGACCCGATCGCGAAGCCCTTGCCCGTCGCCGCCGTCGTGTTGCCGAGCGAGTCGAGGGCATCGGTTCGCTCGCGAACCTCGGGGGCCTGACCGGACATCTCGGCATTTCCGCCGGCATTGTCGGCGATCGGTCCATACGCATCGGTCGCCAGTGTGATGCCCAGCGTCGCCAGCATCCCGACCGCGGCGATGCCGATGCCGTAGAGCCCCATCATGAACTCCTGGCCACCACCCGCGGCGATGAACGCCCCGAGAATGGCGATGATGATGATTGTCAACGAGGCCCAGGTCGATTTCATACCCTCGGCAATGCCGGCGATGATGACCGTCGCCGGGCCGGTCTCGGCCTGTTCGGCGATCTGCTGCGTCGGGGCGTATTCATAGCTGGTGTAGTACTCGGTAAACCAGCCGATTCCGACACCCGCAAAGAGGCCGATGGCCACCGCCAGGGCAACACCCCACCAGCGGACACCCTCGATGGCCGCGTCTCCCGCGCCGGGGCCGATGACGAAATAACAGATCCCGAATGCGGCGATGGCGATCATGACGCTCGATCCGTTGACCCCCCGGCCGAGGGCCTTCATGAGCTGGCCCATCGACGCGCCTTCCTCGGTCTTGACCATGTAGATGCCCACGATGGACAACAGGATGCCGACACCGGCCATGATCATCGGAACCGAGAGCAGCCGGATGGCCGCATCCTGGGCCGCCGGACCCTCGGCCAAAGTCGCCGCAGCAGCGACACCCAGGGCCATCGTCGCCAGGATCGAACCGGCGTAGGACTCGTACAGATCGGCCCCCATGCCCGCGACGTCGCCGACATTATCTCCCACGTTGTCGGCGATGGCCGCCGGGTTTCGCGGATCATCTTCCGGAATGCCGGCCTCGACCTTGCCCACCAGGTCGGC
>CAYXGR010000546.1:0-2175 GCA_964464525.1 uncultured Planctomycetaceae bacterium | reverse complement strand
CCCGCCATGTTGGGACCGGTGATCAGCAGGAGACGGTCGGCGCCTTCCCGCATGTGACAATCGTTCGGGACAAAACGCTCGGCGAGGGTGACGTCGAGGACAGGGTGGCGTCCGTCGACGATCTCCAGGATGACCTTGTTGACGATGGCGGATCTTGGAGCAGATCGAGAAGCCTGATCAGAGCCGCGCCCGTCAGGAAGCGGTTCTCGTCCGGTTACGAAAACCGCTCCCTTACGGTCGCGGCTCTGAATGGTTTGCTCGCTTCCAAGCACCCTCTCAGGGGTGCTACCCGAGGTGCCGGATACAACCAACTCCGGTCGGCAGAAGTTTCGCTGCCTTGATAATTCCGCGAGGCCGCCGAGGACATCGAGGGTGGCGATGGCGGCGGCAGTGGTCTGAAGCTCCGAGAGGTGGGTTGCTGTGCTCTCACGGATTTCGTCGAAGAGCTTCAGCTCGAGTTCCCTGGCCCGGTCGGCCGCGCCGAGGACTTCGCTTTCGTGCTGCTTGAGTTCGTCGGTGATGTAGCGTTCGGCGTTGCGGATGGTCTGCTTGCGGACGTATTCGGGGGGGGCCTTGTCGCGATGAAGATGGGTGATCTCGATGTAGTAGCCGAAGACGGAGTTGTAGCCGATTTTGAGCGTGGGGATGCCGGTGCGTTTGGACTCGCGGGCCTGAAATTCGGCCAGCCATCGACGGCCGTCTTCGCCGACGTTTCGAAGCCGGTCGAGTTCGGCGTTGTGGCCGTCGGAGATGAATCCGCCGTCGCGGACGATGGGTGGTGCATCCTCCTTGAGTGCGGTCGTCAGGAAGGTGCCGAGCGATTCCAGGTTGCCGAGTTCGTCGATCAGCCGAGTGAGCAGATCCGGCTCGGCGTCTTCGGCGGTGGCGATGGGGGGGCCGACGGCCTCGGCGATCTCCCGGCAGCGGAGCAGGGCGCGGCCCAGGGCCAGCATGTCGCGGGGGGAGGCTCGGCCTACGCCGAGGCGGGCGACGATCCGCTCGACGTCGCCCATATGGCGGACCTGTTCGCGCAGTCGCCGCAGGCGATCGGGCTGGCTCTTGAGATCGGTGATCGCGTCCTGGCGGAGGACGATCTCGGCGGGGTCCGACAAGGGGAAGCAGAGCCACTCCCGCAGGCGCCTTGCTCCCATGGGGTTCGTCGTTTTGTCGATCGCGTCGAGCAGCGAGCCTTCGCGCGATTCGCCGCGAAGCGATCGCTCGACCTCCAGCGAGCGGAGGGTGACCGGGTCGATCATGACGCTGCGGTCCGATCGGCGGGGGGTGATCTTGAGGATGTGCTGGAGGGCTGACTTCTGTGTCTCCCGGAGGTAGTCGAGCACGGCGGCGGCGGCGCAGAGGGAGGCGTCCATCGCTTCGAAGCCATAGCCGGACAGCGTGGAGACGCCGAAGTGATCGAGCAACGCCTGCTCGGCGGTGTGGGTGTCGAATACGTGGGAGGGGCGTGGGGAGACGGCGGCGCGAAGGGTGTCTTGCAGCGTGGTCAGGAGACCGGTGTCTTCATCGATGTCGGCGTCGGGAACGAGCAGCTCGGCCGGGTCGAGACGGGCCAACTCGTCCGCCAGGCGATCGGGCGGCATCGTCTCCGCGAAGAAGCGACCGCTCGAGAGTTCGACACAGGCGAGGCCGATGGGGCCGCGAGACCAGTCTCCGCGCTCGGGGCAGAGGGCGGCGAGAGTGTTGGGGCTGTTTTCGTCGAGCAGGGCCTCGTCGGTCAGGGTGCCGGGGGTGATGATCCGCTGGACCGCCCGCTTGACGACGCCCTTGGCCAGCTTGGGATCTTCGATCTGTTCGCTGATGGCGACCTTGTAGCCGGCGCGGACGAGCTTGGCGATGTAGCCATCGATGGCGTGGTAGGGGACGCCGGCGAGGGGGACAGGCTCGGCGGCGTTCTTGCTGCGGGCGGTGAGGGTGAGGCCGAGTACGCGGGAGACGGTCTTGGCGTCCTCGAAGAAGGTTTCGTAGAAATCGCCCATGCGAAAGAGGAGGAGGGCCTCGCCGACCTGTTTTTTCTGGTCGACGTATTGGCGCATGGCGGGGGTGAGGGCGGGCTTGGTCGCCTGGGTCTTACTTTTGCGCGACGGCGGTTTGTCGGTTACCCTCGTCGCCGGCGGCTTCTCACCTGTTGCCGAATCCGCGTGCATCAATCCCGCTCCC
>CAYXGR010000545.1:0-2179 GCA_964464525.1 uncultured Planctomycetaceae bacterium | reverse complement strand
CTGGTTGACGGCTCAATCCCTCCCACTATGCTTTTCTCCATGCATAAAATAGTCCGAGAAGACGGAGACGCTCAGGAGACAAGTGAATGGCTCGAGTCTCTCGATGCCGTCGTCCAACGGGATGGCATCGGACGGGCCCGCTATATCCTCGGCCGATTGCGAGATCACGGTCGAGAGATGGCAGTGCCCATCCCGTTCAACGCAAACACGCCCTACGTCAACACGATCCCAGTTGATCAGCAGCCGCCCTATCCCGGTGATCGGGAGATCGAACGGCGACTGAAGAGCATCATCCGCTGGAATGCGATGGTGCTGGTCGTCCGGGCGAATCGGCGATCGCCCGGCATCGGCGGTCACATTTCGACCTATGCAAGCAGCGCGACGCTGATGCAGGTCGGTCTGAACCACTTCTTCCGCGCGAATACGGCGGATCGAAGCGGCGATCAGATCTACTTCCAGGGACACGCCGCACCGGGGGTCTATGCCCGGGCCTATGTCGAAGGGCGGCTGGGCGTCTCGAAGATGCACAATTTCCGCCGGGAGCTGTCCGCCGACGGTGGGTTGAGCAGTTATCCCCATCCCTGGCTGATGCCCGATTTCTGGCAGTTCCCCACCGTGTCGATGGGGCTGGCCTCGATCACGGCGATCTATCAGGCACGGTTCAATCGATATCTGCACAACCGGGGCTTGATAGACACGTCGGACAGCCGGGTGTGGGCCTTTCTGGGCGACGGGGAGATGGACGAGCCGGAAAGCCTGGGTGCGATCACACTGGCCTCACGGGAATGCCTCGACAACTTGATATTTGTTGTGAACTGCAACCTGCAACGGCTGGACGGCCCCGTTCGAGGTAACGGGAACATTGTTCAAGAGCTGGAGGCCGCCTTTTCCGGCGCTGGCTGGAATGTGATCAAGGTACTGTGGGGCGATAGTTGGGATCCGCTCTTCGCCGCCGACAAGGACAAGCTACTCCCCGCACGGATGGCAGGTGTAGTTGACGGCCAATGGCAGAAATACTCTGTCGAATCAGGAGCCTACATTCGCGAGCATTTCTTCGGTGCCGATCCCCGCCTGCTGAAACTCGTCGAGCACCTCAATGACAAGCAGTTGGAAAAATTGCGCCTGGGCGGTCACGATCCAGACAAAGTCCATGCTGCCTTCAAGGCTGCTGTCGATCACACGACTCAGCCGACCGTCATCCTGGCCCGGACGATCAAGGGCTACGGTCTCGGCGAGGCGGGCGAGGGCAAGAATATCACCCACCAGCAGAAGAAGCTCAACGAACAGGAGCTTCGACAATTCCGTGATCGATTCAGCATTCCGATTTCCGATCGCGAACTGCGCGAGGCGCCGTTCTATCGACCGGCGGACGACAGCCCGGAGATGCTCTATCTGAAAGATCGGATCGCCGCGCTGGGCGGATCGGTGCCGCGGAGAATCGTGCATGCCCAACCGCTCAAGCCACCGCCGGACAAAATCTTCGAGGAGTTTCACAAGGGCAGTGGCAACCGGGCCGTGGCAACGACAATGGCGTTTGTCCGGCTGCTCTCCCGCCTGCTCCAGAACAAACAGATCGGCCAATTCATCGTGCCGATCATTCCAGACGAGGCCCGCACCTTCGGGATGGAAGCACTGTTTCAGAAGTACGGCATCTACGCCCACGCGGGCCAGAAATACGAACCGGTCGATTCCCACACGCTGCTCTATTACCGAGAGGAATCGAACGGTCAGATCCTCGAAGAGGGCATCACGGAGGCGGGCTCGATGGCCTCCTTCGCAGCCGCGGGCACAGCCTATGCGACCCACGGCGTCAACATGATTCCGTTTTTCATCTTCTATTCGATGTTTGGTTTCCAACGCGTCGGGGACAGCATCTGGGCCTGCGGCGACATGCGCTGCCGAGGCTTCCTGATGGGTGCGACTTCGGGGCGAACGACGCTGGCTGGCGAGGGGCTTCAACATCAGGATGGCAACAGCCAACTCACGGCAACCCTCGTTCCAAACATCCTCGCATACGATCCGGCCTTTGCCTACGAACTGTCGGTGATCATCGCCGAGGGCATCCGGCGGATGTATCACGAAAACGAGGACATATTTTACTACATCACCCTCGGCAACGAGCCCTATGTGATGCCGTCGTTGCCGGACGGCGCCGAGGAGGGGATCCTCAAGGGGTTCT
>CAYXGR010000544.1:0-2181 GCA_964464525.1 uncultured Planctomycetaceae bacterium | reverse complement strand
CTGCCGATGGAATGACGAGTGCACGATCGCTGTGAGTCCATACCCACCGCTCCCTCACGGTTGCGGCTCTGATAAATTGGTTAGAAATGCTGGTTGGTATGACAGCGCTACGTTCCTCCTTGCCCCAACGGGGCAAAGGCCTGTAGCCGCGGGTGGAGCGAAGCGGAACCCGTGGTAATCGTGATTTCCCTGACGAGCACCGCCCCGGCAGGGGCGGAGGAGCTCAAGGATCAAGACGCCGACTTCCTCCGCTCCTCCGGAGCGGCATGATAGAGAATGCTACATCGATTCCACGGGCTGGAGCGTCACGGGGCTGCGCCCGCGCGACGCGGAACCCGTGGCCACAACCGGCGGCCTCGTCGGGGCCGAACTTACCTTCGCTGTCGGAGGCCATGGAAATACTTGGCGCCGCCATATTAATCCTCGCGCTCCGGAGCGGGCCGACCGCGAAGATCGGGATTGAGAAAGATCCAGCCCCGGTCCGTGGGGCGGTCGTTTGAATTTCGGGGCACTTCCAGGCGGCGAATATCACCACTGTCGTCGGTCAGATCCCCCCCGATGCAATAGACCTTGACGCCCTGATCGGTCCGGACGAATCGGATAGGCTGGTCGTCGAATGGATCGAGGGGGATTTCAGACAGATAGTCGGGGATCAATGCGTCCAGGTCGTCGGGCCAATGGCCGGTTACCAGGCGGAATCGTTCGCAGGCCAGACCGGCCCGGATCGCCCGATTGCTGCCGATGGCGCGGAGCCAGAGTTCGACGCTTCGGGAGAGGCCCATGACGAGCATGCGGGAAAACAAACAATACTTCGGGAGATTTTCGGCTCTTGTCGATGTATCCCGCATCAACATAACGCTCTTCGCGCAAGGGCGATCCGTAGCCTCGATCAGATCGGCATAGACATCGAGACCGGCGGACATGTCGAGCTCGGGAATTGCCGGGATGAATCGATACCAGCCACCGTTCACCGATGCGCTGCCCGGTGTCAGGGCGACCGCCGTGCCGGTGCCGGAGCCGGAGCGCATCCACGTCAGGGTGTCCAGAAACATCACGCGCTCGGTCATCATGGCGTCCTCGAACGCGAATTCGCCTTCGAACGCGGCGAATGCCGACTGGAGCGACAGGAGGACGCGTTCGTCCATCTCCGAGAGATTGATCGATCGCTCGACTTGGCTCTGCGCCAGGGTATGACAGGCCATGCGGACCAGGAAGGCGATCAGCGTGGAGTTGCATTGTTGTGCCCGGTCGAGATGCAGCATCTCTTCGATGACTTCCCCCGCGCGTTGGGGATCACCCCGCTCCGCCGCGATGATCGCTTCCAGGGCGAGTACCTTGGCCGCGTGTCGATAAAACGAGAGCTCAGATATGTTCATGTTCAGGCTGATCGCCGGCGTGCTCCATTGCACGGGCAAGCAGCCGCGTTTGAGGCGGAGTGCCCGGTGGATGCCATCGAGGTCTTCGGCGACACCTTCCAGGTAGGCTCGGCCCGCTTCTGCCTCGGCCAGTGGGAAATGCTGTCCGGTGCTGGGTTGTCGTATGCTTTGTACGCCTCCGTTGGGGAGTCGTCTTTGACGTGAGCCAATGAGAGGGATGAGCATCTGTTGCTCATCATCGAGCGAAAACTCGCTGATCTTCTTGGCATGTTCGATGAGGATCAGGGCCATGTTCTCTTCGTCGGGGATGTCGGGGTAGGCGGAGATCAGATCCTCGATCGTCATCGGCTCACCCGCGGCGCGGATGGCGTCGAGCCGGTCTTCGAGCCGGTTCTCGGCGACTTGATCGATCACGAAGCCAGCGATGACGAGAAGAATGAGTACTCCCATCAGGCCGGTCGTCTTGCGGTGGGCCGCGCACCAGCCGAGCAGGCCCTTTCGGCGTTCTTCGATTGGGAAGTCGGTGTCCATTGGATTGGCTCCGTCGGGCGGGATTCGTCCGCGTCCCTCCCATTATGGTCGAGCGACCGATGGATTGCCTGTATAAATCCAGATCATGATTCGAATCAAGCCCAGAAAGGGCGACAGAAATCAGCACAGCTCGGACAAAGGTGTCGTCATTGCTGTGATCTCAAAATTGAATTGTCAATGATCCCTCCGATCTGAAATCTCAAATATCAAATCTGGCAACACTTTAGGAATGCAGATTAAATAACTTCCCTGTTTCGGATCGCCCATGACCGGC
>CAYXGR010000543.1:0-2187 GCA_964464525.1 uncultured Planctomycetaceae bacterium | reverse complement strand
GGGCGGCCATTGCCCTTTGGCTTGCCGTTCGACCGCACCGGCTCGACGGCCTCGGAGCGATGACCGGGATGGCCGGCCGGGGTGGAGGGGTAGGGAAAATCGGGATTGGCGATCGACGATTCCGGATTGCGGCCGTTGCCACCGGTCCCGCCTGGTGCATGTTTTTCGCCATCCGCTTGCTTCCATTTCTCGCTCGGTTCGGCGCCCCCGGCGCCCGCCAGGTGTCGCACATTCGCCGGGATGACCAGTCGCCCGCGGGCAACTTCGTCACGAATGAAATCCGGCGTCACGTTCTCGCGAATAGACACGCGAACCATTTCCGGCGTGATCCGCCCTTGCCGGGCGGCTTGAAATTGTGTCATTGGAATCTCCCAGATTCTTGGCGCGTCTACCCCCCCGCCCGCGCGCGGTTTCATCCTGATACACAGATTCTAAGTGGGAACCCTCGATAAGTCACCGACGGCCGAGTGGCATGCCCAAGCTCCCTGGTGCGAGCATGGCGTACCGAATTCCAGGCTTGCAGGAATGCTGGGGCAGGATTAGCTTTTCACTGTCCATCTGTCGCGACATCGCCAGATTCTGATGCAAACGAAATGCTTGTGGAGGTCTTTGACATGCGAACTCGGCGAGGATTTACGATCATTGAACTACTGGTGGTCATCGGGATCATTTCACTTCTTCTGGCCATCCTGCTGCCTACCCTCTCGAAGGCCCGCGCCACGGCCCAGCGCACGCGTTGCGCGGTCAACCTCAAGCAGCTCGGCGCGGCGCTGGAGATGTACGCCGATTCGGGAACCGATCGCTATCCCTCCTGGTCGGTCTGGCATGTATGGGGTTTCTATGGCACACCCGCCGACGGCACAGCGGGCGATGACGTCGGCCCCGCCTGGACTGAGCAACTTCACCATGCCGGCGATCTTCCAGGCATCGAAATCTACAAATGCCCGAGTTTTCCCGAAGGGGTGGATGTGTCCTACTTCCTGGCGGCCCATGCCGCGTGGATACGGAACGAAGCGCGCACGACGAAACGAAGCCGGATTCGTCATCCCGCGCAGTTCGTCCTATCTGGAGACTGCACGAATCCGATCTTCTATTCGCCCCCGTTCGGCAATAATACGGTGATCAACATCAATGATGCGGACATGGACAATGCGACTTTCCAGGCGATGGACTTTTCGCGGCCCATCCATACCGGACAGTCCAACAATGTACTCTTCGGCGATACCCACGTCGCAGCCTACCGGTCGTTCAACGCATCCGAAATGACCCACGATATTCAGAAATTGGGCGTGGGATTCGGAGAGATCGTGATTGACGGAGCTGGTTGAACGGCTACTAATCTTTTGTCGCACAATCCAAGAGCCTGTTTGAGAAGTGGGTCCGAGGGCCAGCACACAGTTCGAGCCTTCAAACCAAGCTTCTTCCGTTCTTACAATACGCAAGCCAGGTCGGTTGGCGGTCCCAACGGAAGACGAGTAAAACACACCCCTATGTTCGCCGGACAGAATCAACTCTGGACCGCTCCATCGGTCGTCGACTCGATCGCCGTCATCCGAGAGACCGTCACCCAGGAACGCGACTACGGGCGAACGATCGCTATAGTCCCCACGATGGGCGCGCTCCACGCCGGGCATCTTTCCCTCATCGAGGCGGCCCGACGCAGCCGGGCCTACACCGTGGTGAGCATTTATGTGAACCCAACACAGTTCGCCCCCGGCGAGGATCTCGACACCTACCCGCGGACGATGGAGGCCGATCATGCCGTCTGCCGCGAAGCAGGGGTCGATCTGATCTTCGCACCGAGCGATGCCGAGATGTATCCGCCCGGCGATCAGACGCGGATCCGACCCGGCCCGCTCGCCGAACTGCTGTGCGGTCCATTTCGACCCGGCCACTTCGAAGGAGTCTGCACCGTCGTCGCCAAGCTCTTCAACATCGTCCAACCCGACACGGCTTACTTTGGGCAAAAGGACGGCCAGCAGGCCCTCGTCATCCGCCGCATGGTCGAGGATCTGCGTATGCCAGTGCGGATCGAGATCTGCCCGACCCTCCGCGAGCCGGACGGGCTCGCCCGCTCCAGTCGCAATGCCTATCTCAGCGCGGCCGACCGACGACGCGCCATCTGCCTGTTTGAGGCGCTCTCTGCCGGTCGCGATACCCTGCTCAGCGGGGAGCGGTCGATGGAAC
>CAYXGR010000542.1:0-2193 GCA_964464525.1 uncultured Planctomycetaceae bacterium | reverse complement strand
GTGGTGAGTCAAGAACTGCAACAGAGCGAACGATTCAAACCCAAACAGACGCGGCGTGATTTTCTGGGTCTGGCCGCGGCGTGGTCGGCGATCCTCTCTTTCGTGATGGCGATGCTCGGGGCCATGCGATTGCCGATGCCGTCGGTCTTTCCGGAATCAAACTCCAAGGTCAAGCTGGGGCCACCCGATCGATTTGCCGTCGGCTCGGCGACCTATCTCCCGCAGAACAAGCTCTGGCTGTTTAGGAACGAAGAGGGATTCCACGCGATCTCTTCGGTGTGTACCCACCTGGGTTGCATCGCGGAGCGGGAGGCAGACGGACATTTCAGTTGTCCGTGCCACGGATCGGTCTTCGACCCCGAGGGCCGTGTTTTGGGCGGCCCGGCACCGAAGGGGTTGGTGTGGGTGGAACTGGACCTTTCGCCGGAGGGGCAGTTGACGGCGGACACGCTGAAGGCCAAGAAAATGGGGACGCATTTCAAGGTGTAATCGCGGTGGGTGCCGAAAGTAGAATCTCGGCACAGCGACATGCGATTTCAGGAGCTACGAGATGGGCGGCGCGGAGACTGAAATGAATACTGTGCAAGGAAGAGATGCGCAGAACGGAGACTCGGCGAATCGAGGGGAGACGAGTGCCGAGAAGGGATTCTCGGCACAGCAGCGGGCGGTGGGTGATCCTGGTGCGTTGGGGGATTTCGGATCGAACCTGGTTTCCGTCCCCAAGACGTTCCGCGATTCGATGATCCGCCACGGTCGGGCCACGTCTGACCGGGCCAAGTCGCAGACGATCTTCGAGAACTTTTTTCTTCATATTCTTCCCGTGCGTACCCACCTGCACGCGATCAAGGCGACGACGACTTTCGGGCTGGGTGTCGCCACGCTGGTTCTCTTTGTCCTTCTCTGTGTTACCGGCGTACTGCTGATGGTCTATTACAAACCGTCGGTGGACCAGGCCTACGACTCGATGCTGGACATCATCTATGTGGTGCCGACCGGGCGATTGATCCGAAACGTGCATCGCTGGGCCGCCCATGCGATGGTCGCCTGCGTCTTTCTGCATATGGCCCGCGCATTTTACACTGCCGCCTATAAAAAGCCGCGCGAGTTCAACTGGGTCATCGGCATGTCCCTGTTCGTGCTGACGCTCGCCCTCAGCTTTACCGGCTATCTGCTCCCGTGGGATCAGCTCGCCTTCTGGGCGGTGACGATCGGCTCCAGCATCGCCCAATCGCCGAGAGAATTGACGGACGCGCTGGGCATCACGGCCATGATCGACATCGGCGGCATGCAAAAGGAACTGCTCCTGGGGGCTCACTATGTCGGTCAGGAGGCGCTGATCCGGTTCTATGTGCTTCATATTATGGTGCTGCCGGTTCTCTTGACGATCTTGATCGCCGTCCACTTCTGGCGGATTCGAAAGGACGGGGGCCTGGTTCGACCGGCCGGGGCCGACGCGATGCCTTCCAAACCACCCTCGGTCTCCGGCGCGCCGGTCTCCGATCCGCAATTGAAAACCCACGGCCTGATGGGCCTGATGCGCGGGCGAACGGCGGCGGTCAACCGCAATCTTGAAAACACGATCACTACCTGGCCGAACGTGATCTACATCGTCGCGGCGGTGACGATGGTGACGGTGCTGCTGATGCTGATCCTCGGCATGCTGTTCGATGCGCCGCTTACGGAGATGGCCAACCCGAATGTTCCCGAGAACCCGGCCAAGGCCCCGTGGTATTTCCTGGGGTTGCAGGAACTGGTGTCGTATTCGGGCTTCATGGGGGGCGTCGGGATTCCCGCGATCGTGGTGCTGGGGCTGGGGCTGATGCCCTACCTGGACCGGGAGAAAGAGGATGCCGGCATCTGGTTTACCAATCGGCAGGGTCGCCGCGTCGCGTGGACCAGCACGCTCTTTGCGACCGCCACCCTCATCGGCATGTTGTGGTTCACCGTCACGCAAGGATGGCTTCGGAATTGGGAGTCGACGAAGGATGTGCCGCAGATCGTGATTACGTTCGTGAATCCGGGGACGATCTTCGTGTTGATGTTCGCGATCTGGTCGATCGGGGTGGTCAAGATCACGCGCTCGACGCGGATGGGGGCGATCGCCTTGTTCACCTGTTTCCTGGTCGGATTTGTGATTCTGACTTACTTCGCCACTTTCCACCGAGGACCGTATTGGGGTTTCTATTGGTCGCA
>CAYXGR010000541.1:0-2218 GCA_964464525.1 uncultured Planctomycetaceae bacterium | reverse complement strand
AGCGTGGGGAATAGCGCCCGCATTGGGCAATCAATGAGTAAATACGAACTCCTTAGAATTGAGCATCGCCCAGAAGATGTCCTCCATCACCTTCGGCCGATCTTTTGCTCCATTCACGGTCTTCATCAACATCTCTTGCTCCGATTCCGTCGGCGGACGGCAATAGGCGGCGAGGTACAACTCTTCCAGGATCGCAGGCGGTTCGATCCCGGCGGCAAGCAGCCGAGCCAATCGCCCTCCCGCCGCGGTGATCTTCGATTGGATCGTCGCGCCGTTGATCAGGTGCAATGCCTGCGAGAGCGTCGGATTGCTTCGTCGCTCACAGGTACACGCGCTCAGCCTCGGCGGCCGGCCGAAGACATCCAGAAAATAGCTGCCCGATCGTGCGTCGGCAACCTGCACCGACCGTGCGCCGATCGGCAGCCCGCGAAACTTCTCGGGGACCTCCGTGACCTGAGACACGATGTCCAACAGCGTCTCGGCGGACAGCCGACGCGGCAGGGCATGGGAAAAGTTTCGCGTATCCCCCGCGTTGTCGGGATTGAAACGCGACGATCGCTGATAGACGTTCGAATTGCACAGGGTTCGGACCAACGCCCTCAGATCGTACCCGGATTCGACGAATGCGCGTGCTAGTTTCACACGCAATTCCGGATGCGACGGCGGGTTGCTCACCCGCACATCGTCCGGCGGGTCGACCAACCCCTTGCCCATGAAATGCGCCCAGACGCGATCGATGAAACACGTGGCGAAGTACGGGTTCTCCTTCGCGGTCAACCAGTCGGCAAGCGTCTTGCGGCGGTCGTTCTCCCGAAAGGATTTCGGCGCCGATCCGCCCAGAAATTTCGGCGGGGCGTTCCGGCCGGTTCGAAGATGCGCCACCTCCCCCGAGCGGCGGTTGAAGATCACCGATTCCCGCGGGTCATCCGCGCGTTTGCGGCCCACCTGCGAGAAAAACGCGGCAAAGCTGTAATAATCGTCCTGCGTCCATCGCTCAAACGGATGGTTATGACACTGTGCGCATTGGATCCGGATGCCGCAGAAAACCTGGGCGACATTTTCCGCCATCTGCGTAGGGTTCGTCTCGACCAGATAGAAATTCGCGGCCGGGTTGGTGAAGTTCCCCCCCTCGGCGGAGAGCAGCGACCGTACCAGCTCGTCCATCGGCGTGTTCCGCAGGATCGCGTCGCGCAGCCAGTTGTAATAAAGGAACATCGCCTTGAAGCTGATCCGCCGCGAGCCGGACTCGATACGCAGCAGCTCCGCCCACTTCATGGCCCACAACTCGGGGAACTCGGGCCGATCAAGCAGGGCATCGATCAACACAGTCCGCTTGCCGGGCGACGTGTCGGCGAGAAATGCCCGGGTCTGTTTCACCGTCGGCAGCAGTCCGATGAGATCCAGATAGGCGCGCCGGAGGAAGACCGCGTCCGAACAGATCGGCGAGGGATTCACTTGCAGCTTTTTCAGCTTGGCGTTGATCGCCTCATCCACCGTGTTGACCGGCGCGGCCGCATCCTGCCAAGCGAACGCGGAGCCCGCGTCGAGCACGATCAGTTGCGAAACCTCGGCGAAGTCGCCAAAGCGGACCATCACAAAGGCCTCCCCCTTGAGGCCCGATGTGATTTGCCCATTTGGCGAGACGGCGGCGGTCGATGTGTCGGACGAATCGAACAAGGCAAGCGACGTGACATCCCGAGTCGAGCCGTCCGAGTAGCGCGCGTGAACCCTCAGTTGGAGCGGTTGCGATGGTCCCTGAAGCACGGCCTCCTTCGGCGTGATCTCGATTCCGTTCAGCGTCGGCAGCCCCTTCGGATCATCGGGCGTCCCGGCGGCGATCCACTCATGCAGAAGACGATAAAGTTCTCCGTCTGTTTCCAGCCGCCGCCCCCCGCCGTGGGAAACCTTCTCGGTGGGTTTGCGAAGCATGAGGCTTCGCGCCGGCGCTGCGAGGTCGATCCGGCGACTTCCCATGTCTCTCGTAAGACTGATATAGTCTTTCTCCGGCGCGAACCCGAACAGCGACAGGCGAAAACCCTCTTTGCCGCTGGCGCTGCCGTGGCAGGCCCCGCTGTTGCAACCCGCCTTCATGAACACCGGCATCACGTCGTTGCGAAAGCTGATCGGCCGCCCGGGCAGATGGCCGGGCGCGGCAGCGGTTTTCTTCACAGGCGAGGGCGATCCCGCCCGGGAGACGGTCGCCAAAGTGCACACCAGA
>CAYXGR010000540.1:0-2253 GCA_964464525.1 uncultured Planctomycetaceae bacterium | reverse complement strand
CCCCCCCGCCGCCGCCGCCCGCGCGGACTGGGCAGGTAACGGTGTTGGTCATGCCCTTGGCCCCGGCCGATCCGCCTTGTACCGCGACCGTGCCGTTGTCCGCGATGGTCGGTGCGAGCATGTGGACCATGCCGCCGCCACCACCGCCGCCGGGACCGATCGCCGAGGTGCTCGCGCCGCCGCCGCCGCCGTTGGCCGTGATCGTCGCCCCGCTCCCATTCGATACGCTCGTCTGAGACGCGAGAATGACAACGCCCCCCCCGCCGCCGCCCGCGCCGTCTCCGCCATCCGCGCCGTTTGCTGTGATGCCCCCATTATTCATTACGGCCGTCTGCGCCAGCACCGTGAAACCACCCCCACCACCACCACCCGCAGTGGCGATTCCGGCCCCGCCGCCGCCGCCCGCGAGCACGCCAATGCGAAGCGTGCCGCCACCCTCCACGTCGGAGATGCCGTCGCCGCCGAGGCCGGCGAGTGCCTGACTTGTGTTGCCATTTGTCAAAACCTCGCCCGCTCCGGCTTGGCGCGTCGAGATCCCCGCTTCGGGTGCGCGGGTGATCCCGAGGCTACTATCGCTCTGTGAACACGATAGGCCGCTCCGATCGCCGCCCTCGGTACCGGTTCTAACGACAATCGAGCCGTTGTTGATAAAGCTGCCCGTGCAGCGGATGACCGTGCCGCTCTGAATCGTAAGCGTGACGCCGGAGGCGATCGTGAAGTCGGCGTATTGATGATTTCGGCCGGTCAATGCTTCGTCCGTTAGGACAGTCTTCGAACCCGCGGAACCATCGCCGTAGATCGTGACGGTTGTGGAAGTCGTTCCCCCGCCGTTCGGCATGGCGTTCAGGTTGGCCAGCGTGTTGCAGCCGATCCAGATCGGGACCAGAACACAGGCGGTCAGGACATATCTCATTGTAATTCGCTCCTTATATGTTGGATTTCGATTTCATCGTCGGGTGCCGATACCCACCTGTACTACTGACCGTGAGAGTCTTCGCGGTTCGCGAAAATACATGTCGGGTGCCATGCTTACACGTCCCGGCCTCATGGGACGGGTAAGCATGCCGAACACCTGGGTTGCGAAAATTGCCCTGCTGTGGCACCGGTTTCCAACCGGTGCGAGTGGCGCGTGTCAAACCCGCGACTCGTACTTTCGCACACTTCAAAAAGATACGCACTGCGACAGTGGGCTCGGCCTTCTAGCCGATCTATATCATAGCAACTATTGTAGATCCATTCTTCACGACCTCGAATCGTTCCCCCGCCAAGTGGCCGATTCGGGTCCGCGGGGCCTCGGGCTCATGGAGCCCCACGGAGTCCCGAACCGACCAACAAAGGGGTGTTCTATCCCTATCACGAACGGGATCGAGGAATGGACCGGACCGTCTAAAAAAAATCACGAATCTGTCACGGTTGATGCCTGAACATACCGGTATTGAAGGATCAACGAATGTGCTTTGTAACTGTCTGTCGGTTCGTTGCTTAGACGGTGTGACGGCGATAGAATCCACCAATCGGTTCCGAGGAGAGACCGCGTGGCCGTACCCGATGACAATTCAAAATCGGACGAGGATCTGATCGCCGGTCTGCACCAGGGCGAAGCGGAATGTGGCGAGGCCCTCACCCGACGCTATTGGCCGGCGATCCAGCGATTCTGTCAATCCTATCTCGATGACCCGGCCCTTGCGGAAGATGTGACTCAGGAGACGTTTACCAAGTTGACGGGAGGCGACATTCTCCCGGAGGGTGCGGTGAAGCCCTGGCTTTACAAAGTCGCCCGGAATCGCTGCCTGGATATCCTTCGTCGGCATAAGCGAAGCCCCACCCATCATCATCGGATCAAGACCGGTTTCGACGCGGCGAGGGACACCGCCGGTCCTCAGACGCGGGCGGTCCGCGAGGAACGGCGGGAGTTGATCCGCCAGATCATCGCCGACATGCCGGAGGAGTATCGTAGCGTTCTGACGCTGAAGCACTTCGAGGGCTTCAGCCGGTCCGAGATGGCCGAGGCCCTGGGTGTCAGCGAGGCGACGGTCAAGGGGCGGTTGGTTCGCGCGTCGGAACATCTTCGCCGGGAACTGCTGAAGATTACCAAGATGAATCCATGACCTGCGACATGTCCCATGAACGGCTGTGGGCCTTCGTCCAGAGCGACCGGGAAGACGAGACCCTCGGCGACGATATCGGCGCGCACCTCACGGAATGCCCGGACTGCCGCCGACAGGTCGCCCAGATGCGATCGATCCTCGGCGA
>CAYXGR010000539.1:0-2262 GCA_964464525.1 uncultured Planctomycetaceae bacterium | reverse complement strand
AATCCAATTCAAACTGGGCGAGGTATTCATCTATATTGTGCTTCTTTGCGTCGGGTTGCTCGTTCTTGTACAGGATAAAGTTGTCGATGACGAGGACGTCCATGTTGGTGGCCATGAAGCAGCGGTAGGCGTGCTCCGGGGTGCAGACGATCGGCTCGCCGCGAACATTAAAACTCGTATTGATGATGACGGGGCAGCCGGTTCGCTCCTTGAAGCGGGTCATGATGCGGTGCATTCTGGGGTGGCGGACGGGATCGACCGTCTGGACTCGGGCGGAATTGTCCACGTGGGTGATGGCCGGGACTACGGATCGGATTTGCTTCAACTTGTCGAGACCTGCCTTCGGATCGCCGTTGAGCGGGAGCTGCTTGTCCTCCCTGACTTGTGCGACGAGGAGCATGTAGGGGCTGTCCTCGTTGGGACGCATCTGGAAAAACTCATCCACGTCCTCCCGCAACACACAGGGGGCGAACGGGCGGAATGATTCGCGGAACTTGATCTTCAGGTTCATGACCGACTGCATGTCGGTGGATCGGGCGTCGCCGATGATGGAGCGGGAACCCAAGGCCCGGGGGCCGAACTCCATGCGATCGGCCATGTGACCGACGACCTGCTGATCCTCAATCGCCTTGGCGACGCGATCGACGACCTCCTCCTCGTGCTCGAAATGGTGGTACTTCGCGCCGATTTGATCGAGCATCCGGCGGGTTTCGTCGGCCTGGAAACTGGGGCCGAGCAGAGAGCCGCTCTGGGCGTCGTTCGGTTGGGGGGTTCGCGGGTTTCCTAGCAACTGGTGCCAGACGAAGAGGGCGGCGCCGAGCGCCCCGCCCGCGTCGCCGGCGGCCGGTTGGATCCAGACCTGGTCGAAAGGGCCTTCGCGGAGGATCCGGCCATTGCCGACGCAGTTGAGGGCGACGCCGCCGGCGAGGCAGAGGCTTTTCATACCTGACTCGGCGTGGAGGTGTCGGGCGGCGCGGAGCATGACCTCCTCGGTGACTTCCTGTACCGAGGCGGCGAGGTCCATCTCCCGTTGCGTCAGTCGTGATTCGCTCTTTCGCGGGGGGCCGCCGAAGAGGTCGTGAAAGCGGCGGCTGGTCATGGTGAGGCCCTGGCAATAGTTGAAATAGGCCATGTCCAATCGCAGGGAGCCGTCGGCTTTGATGTCGACGATTTTTTCGAGGATCAGATCCCTAAATCGGGGTTCGCCGTAGGGGGCGAGGCCCATGAGCTTGTACTCGCCGGAGTTGGCCCGGAAGCCGCAGTAGTAGGTGAAGGCGGTGTAGAGGAGGCCGAGGGAATGGGGAAAGTGCATCTCGTGGGTGACGTCGATCTTGTTGGCGCGACCGGTGCCGTAGCTCGCGGTGGCCCACTCGCCGACGCCGTCGAGGGTGAGTATGGCGGCCTCTTCGAAGGGGGAGGGGAAGAAGGCGCTGGCGGCGTGGGATTCGTGGTGCTCGGTGAAGACATAGCGACCCTTGTATTCTTTACGCAGGCCCCGGTCCATCTCGCGGGGGAGGTGGAGCTTTTCGCGTGCCCAGAGGGGGATGGCCTGCATGAAGCTCTTGAAGCCGGCGGGGGCGAAGGCGCAGTAGGTCTCGAGGAGGCGCTCGAACTTGAGCAGGGGCTTGTCGTAGAAGGCGACGTGGTCGAGATCCCTGGGGGTGATGCCCGCGCTCTCGAGGCAATAGTCGATGGCATTTCGCGGGAAGCGGTAGTCGTGCTTCTTTCGGGTGAAGCGTTCCTCCTGCGCGGCGGCGACGATGCGACCGTCCTGTACGAGGCAGGCGGCGCTGTCGTGATAGAAGGCGGATATTCCGAGGATGTTCATTGTTCGCTGCTCGTTCTATCTCGCCGGGGTTTGGGGCGACCGGGAATCGGCTTGATCCCCCTCAAAAACCCTGATTGTGAAGCGTTCAGGGTACTCCAAGATGTCATTCGACTCAAAAAGTGGGCATTCTGGATGTATCGGCCGGGATCGTGACAGAATCCGCGGATTGTGTCATGGTCCCGACTGACCCCGTAGGGGTCATGGGTTGTGGCCACGGGTGAAGCGCGGCCGCCGAAGGCGGACAAGCGAAACCCGTGGAACGATCATTCCCGTCTTTTTTCGCCCCGGCAGGGGCGAAGGAGGCCTGATACCCGGCGTGTAATCGATCGATCGAGTCGTGTTCCTCCGCCACCCCTCCGGGGTGGGATCGTTGGGGCGCATCGTCATCCACGAGTTCCGTCCCGGCTGCGCCGGGACTCCACTCGTGGCTACAG
>CAYXGR010000538.1:0-2274 GCA_964464525.1 uncultured Planctomycetaceae bacterium | reverse complement strand
CACAAGGTCGTGGCTCTGAATTGGGGCTCGGTTGACTGATCTACACCCAGCCGCGCAGCTTGCACGCCTCGGCCACGCGCGTCACGGAGACCATGTAGGCGGCGAGCCGCATGTGGACGTTCGCCTTCTCGCGCGTTTGATATACGGCATCAAAGGCGTCGGTCATCCGCCGGTCAAGCTGCCGGTAGACATCGTCGAGCGACCAGTAGTAGTTGTAGGTGTTCTGCACCTGCTCGAAGTAGCTGACCGTCACCCCGCCGGCGTTGGCGAGAAAGTCGGGCAGCACGATCCGGCCATTATCGTGGAGGATCTGATCGGCCGCCGGCGTCGTCGGCCCATTGGCCAGTTCGCAGATGAGACCGGCCTTGATGTTGCCCGCGTTGCTTTCCGTGATGACCCCTTCCAGCGCGGCCGGATAGAGCACATCCACGTCCAGCTCGAGCAACGCATCGTTGCTGATCGGTTCGGTGTTGGGGAAGCCCTCGACCTTGCCTGTTTCCAGCTTGTGCTTGACGATCGCCTGCGCGTCGAGACCGGCCTTCGAATAGACGCCCCCCCGCGAATCGCTCACCGCCACCAGCTTGCCGCCGCCGAGAATCTCCTCGTGCAACGTCGCCGCGAACTGTCCGGCATTGCCGAATCCCTGAATCGCGTAGGTCGCCTTCGACGGATCGAGACCGGTCTTCTTCGCCGCCTCGCGGACACAGAACACGCCGCCCCGCGCGGTCGCGTCGCCTCGGCCCTGCGAACCGCCGATGGCGATCGGCTTGCCGGTGATGACGCCGGGATGGCTCTCGCCCCGGATCGTCTCAAACTCGTCCATCATCCAGGCCATGATCTGCGGCGTCGTATAGACATCCGGCGCGGGGACATCGCGATGGACACCCAGCTCGGAGCCGACGGCGCGAATGTAGGCCCGGGCGAGCCGCTCCTTCTCCGTCTCGGTCATCTCCTTCGGGTTGCAGGTCACGCCGCCCTTGCCGCCGCCCAGCGGGATATTGACGGCCGCGCACTTCCAGGTCATCCACGCCGCGAGCGCTCGGACGGTGTCGATCGTCTCGTCGGGGTGCCAGCGAAGGCCACCCTTGGTCGGTCCTCGGGCGTTGTTGTACTGGACGCGATAGGCCTGAAAAATCTTGGTCCGGCCGTTGTCCATCTTGACCGGGAGCGTGAAGCGGTATTCGCGCATGGGCCATCGAAGCAGTTCGTGGGTCGCGGCGTCAAGGCCAAGTTGGGCCGCGGCTTCGTCGAGTTGTTGCTGGGCGATCTTGAAAGGGTTGAGTTCCGCCATCGGGTGTTGACTCCTTCACATAGTAATAAAACAAATATAGGTGTGACCGTTCGGGACGCTCCGCAGCATCGTAAGAAGTGCCCTCCTGGCATCCGCGGAGAAGGCGAACATGGTATCGTCGCGATCGCAGGGGGACAAGGCAATGGCGTCGGGCACCGCTCAGAGCCGCGCCCGTGAGGAAGCGTCCGGGTCGGCACGGCCAAGCAGAACGCGGCCATGGCGTCCGAGCCCCGAGCGCAAGCGAGCGGGTCCGATGACACGGGTACCTCCGGCCGTAGGATGGGTCATCTGACCCATCTGCTGAATTCGCCGGGGTGGCATGCCCAAGCCTCAAGGCGCGGGCATGGCGACGGGTAAGCATGCCGGGTGCCATGCTTACACGGCACGGCCGTATCGTGCCGGGTAAGCATGCAATTCATCCATTCCCGTCCAATCCGCCGGGTACCACCAGCCAAGTCGGACTATTTCAGATTCCCCAAATCAGGCCGCACGAGCAGTTTCTGGAGCAGGAGATAGTTCACCCCCCGATATTCGGTGATCTCGCCGCTGATGACGAACACGATCGGCCGCTCGCCCCCGTCGGAGAAGATCTCCATGTCCTCCAGCAGACGATTGGGCAGCAGTCGGATGGGCATATCCGGGGCCCCCTTGCTTCGGCTCTCGAACGAGAAAGTGAACAGGTTGCCCTCCCGCGTCAGCCGGCCGGTCCGATCCACGATCCGCGACCCGTCGGGCATGAGCTTTCGCTCGACCGGCTGGATGGCGTTGGACGGCCCCGGGTCGATCGACGTCCGGCGTCCCCCAGCCTGATCGGGATGCCGCCGCGGGACGATGATCCGCCCCGGCCCCCGCGTCTCCTTCTGCAACTCCTTGAGGATCTCGGAATAGGACGGAGCCCGGCGAGGCTTCGGATCGGACTCGGAGGAAGCCTTCTTCGACTTCGCGTCCGCCCCATCCGTCTTCGCCTTATCCGACTTCGCCCC
>CAYXGR010000537.1:0-2279 GCA_964464525.1 uncultured Planctomycetaceae bacterium | reverse complement strand
TGACCATGCCACCCGTGGATCCAGCTATTGAGGCAGGCCGAATACCCGCGCGGCCGGGGCCATCATGCGCACCTGCTTCTGGGGGCCGACGATGGATGCGATGACCGTGGCGGGCTTGCCCGAATCCTCGGCATAGTGTCGGGCATCGGCCTCCGAGATCTCCTCGACCTTGAGCGTGCCCTCGACGACCACCTCATGCCCGACGGCATCCATCGGGATCAGCCGCCCCTCGACCGGGCAGGTGAACTTGACGAAGACAGAGTCGTCGCCCCCGCCCTTCATCCGCAGCCAACATCCCTTCTTCGCACAGACGCTCGAGACTATTCCCTTCACGCGGAGGGTTTGACCATCATAGCGGTCGCAATCGGAGATGACTTGGGCGACCGGCACGACCTTCGCCACGTCGGTCTTCATGGGTTTGCCGAAATCGGCATACTTCGAGGTGCATCCCGTGAAAAGCCCTGCGAGGGCGACGGCACAACATAGGATCCAACGATTACCTGACATAGTTAGAATACTCCTTCCAGCTCATATTTCCGAATTGTTGTGTCCACATCTCATCACCTGAAACGACAACACCTATTTCGCTTGACGGCTCATTAATCTACATCGGGATGGTTTAGTATAATGAGCGGCCCCCGTCAATGGCCCGTCGAGCAATCACATGGTGATCGGTCCATGACACAATCGGCGGATTCCATACCGGCTTCAGTCGGACAGTTTTTTTGTTTGCCACCAGACTTCAGCCGGTGGTGGACCCCCTCTCCAATTCCCATCAGCCGGCTTCAGCCGGGCTTTCAAGATTCGATCCCGGCGAGATGGGATCCCATTGTCACACCCAAACTCTCATACACCCCATACAGATCCTCCCCAGCATGGCCAGATATTTCTGATAATCCAACCCGATTGCCTCTTGACCTAATTGAGACTGAGTCTCAATATACTCCTGATATGGCCCTCCTTCCGGTCACACAGAGGTGTCCGGCGGTGGATCCTCAAAATAAAGGCTTCATTGTTGGGGGGAGAGAACAGGAGATCCCCTTTCCATGAACTGGAACCTCCCCTTTCGCATAACCGGCACCACGAATCGAGCCACCTTCAAGGCATTCACCCTCATCGAACTGCTCGTGGTCCTGGGGGTGATCTCCTCGCTGATCGCCATCATTCTGCCCGGTCTCGGCGCCGCCCGCCGGACGGCCCAATCCACTCGATGCCTGGCAAACCTCCGCCGCATCGCGACCGCATCGATACTCTATCTCGAACGATCCGAAGGCCGATTCGCCCCGTTTCGATTGAAACAGCAGGCGGACGGAACCCCATATGTCAACGCATTCGGCCGTCAAAAGCCCCGCTGGCAGTGGTTTCTGGCCGCCGACCTCGGGCCGGTCATCACTCCGCCGATGGATTCCGACTCTCCCTGGGGAGATTCCGTTTCGCGGACGATGACCAACCCTTACTTTCTCTGTCCATCGCTAGCCTCCGGACCGCACGCCCGGGACATCCGCAATGGCGCGTACGGCTACAATTACCAATACTTGGGCAACTCGCGGCGGGATTCATCGCCGGATGATTACGATCACTTCCCCGTCTCGGAAAATGAGATCGGTTCGCCTGCTCAGACGGTGCTCGTGGCCGACAGCCGGGGTGCCGATCCGGACCACGGCAGGCATTCGTATACGCTCGATCCGCCGCGACTGGCCTTTGAACGCAATGCGACGCGGTTCGGTCCCGGACCCTCGGACGGGCCGATTTCCCACTCTCCGGCCGAGGCGCGGCACCTGGGAAAGGCCGTTGTCAGTTTCGTGGATGGTCATGCGGAGGCGATGACGCTGGCAGCCCTGGGCTACGAAATCGGGCCGGATTCGGTGGTTGTGCCGGATGATTCTCAGGGCAGTTCGGTCGCGACCAATCGGCTTTGGACCGGTTCTGGTGCGGATCGGTATGCGGGAAATCCATGATCCATTCTGTGATTTGATGTCGCGCTTGGGCTCGATCCCGGGTGCTTGATCGGATTTTCGAATGGGTCCGCTTTGTCCGGTCACTCGGGGGCCATATCACTTATAACTCATTTATTTTCAACTAGTTACATCAATGTCCGCATGGATTGGGAGGCATGGGTTACGGCACATTTTATCGGTCCCTTTTTTGGCGTGAATCGCGGGCTCCGGGTCGTTGCGTGGTGGGATGCCCGGCGGAGTCGAGGGGTCCAATGGATGGCTGGAGCATGGGCACCGGCAAGCGGAGCTTGCCGGTGGCACCCACATTTCGTCCGGGCACCC
>CAYXGR010000536.1:0-2280 GCA_964464525.1 uncultured Planctomycetaceae bacterium | reverse complement strand
CATGCCCAAGCGCAGCGCGGGCATGGCGTAAGCAAGGTGCCATGCTGACACAACGGCCTCCCTGATCCGAGGAGATTGGCGACGGGAAACTGGCATAGCCCCGTCAATCCCGATCCCCATACAACGCCTGACGCGCGTGAATGAGTGCCACAACGGCGTTCGCGCAATGATCCACACGGATACGACTGTTCCATGGCGCCATCCGCACCCCACCGAGTACATCGCGCGGGCTTCGGATGAAGTAACAACCTATCTCACGAACTTCCAACTGAAGCACGAACCGAACGGCGGACAACGTAGCCGCACGATATCGTTTCACGCGCTGCGTATCCCCAACACGTCCCGCCAGGACAAGTGCGTCCGCCAACACTGCCAGATAGTTCGCCGTATCCGCGCCGATCAACCCCGGCTCACGCACGTTGATCGCTCCAAACAGTTCCGAGTAGCGGCAGTTATCCTCGTTCAATTGGAGCAGCGCAAGGCGATCCGCGACATCGAACACGAAGTCGCTCAGGCGCGCATCATTCGTCCTTGCATAATGGTGTGCAAATCCCCGAGCCAGAAACGATGCCGAGACAGGAGCAAGTTCCGGGCGATTTTCAAGACGATAATGGGAAAGACAAAGTAGAATGGATCGATCGACGCGCGCACTGTCGATCCCGATTGGATTCGATCCGTCATCGATAGGGGCAGACGCAGGAGACTGACGCCGCGCGAAGACCCGTGCCAGCGTCATCAGGGCCAGACTCGACTCTATGTCGCGAGACCCAGGGCCTTCCGATGTCTTGCCACCCGCCTCATCCTGGTCGAAGGCCATCGCGAACATCCCTTTATCCGTTTGGGCGGCCAACAGGGCTGCAATCAGCTCATCACGCGACTTCGAATCATCTTTCTTCGCATTATCTTTCTCCGCAGCCATAGAGCGCAAAGACACATCATTCAGTGTCAGCATCGCCGACAGGAGCCGAGCGGTGATTTCCAGTTGCCCTCCATGTCCGGGCAAAACCAATACCTGCCCGGCCGATTTCTGGATGGTTTTGCCCGCCTCATCCACGCTTCGTACGGACATGGGTTCCAGGTACGGCCGAAACACATCGATCCCGCGCCGGGCATCAACCACCACATCCGCCCTGCCGCACCAGGCCGCGTAGGCTGCCAAGCCGTCCAGGGCCCGCAGTTGTACCCGTGCGGAATTGCCCGAGTTGTAGCGATCGGCCCCGGGAGCAAACTCGTGCGAGAATCCACCCCCGCTATTCTGGCGATAATGAAGGTACCGCCCCATCCGATCGATCGCCGCATCGAGGCGATCACGGGCCGATGCGGCATCCTCGCCTCCCAGCGGTGATACCCGTGTCGATCCGCGTATCAGTTCCACCGGCGAGGCCCGAGCAGCCCGCTGCCAGAGGTGGACCGTCCAGAATCGAAAATACCGAATGTCCTTGGGTACGCGAACCTTGCTGACGTGCCGAAGACCGACCTTCCGCTCCGCCGCGGCCAACGCCAGATCGGGCGAGTAGTTCAGAGAGATGATTTCGGCCGGTCGCGTCCACCCCCGCTTTCCACGAAACTCGACCCCGATGCCCTCCACCGCCGGTTCGAAGGCGTGTAGCAACGCATCGGACCAGACTCCCCCTTCGCCGTAGTAGGCCATCGTCAGAGTCTCCCGGTCACCGAGCCATTCGAATTCGAGCCCCAGATCATCCCCTCCGCTGTCGAGACGTGCTCCGAATCCACGATCCGCCTTGCGATCCAGAGCCGCCCGGCCCAGCAGCGTCCCGGCTGCGACGGAGGCATCCACGACGTCCATCTCGGCGGATTCGGCCTCCGCGAGGGCGATCCCGTGGGATCGAAGCGTCAGATGAATGATCCCCTTCATGTCTGCCAACTCGGGCGGATGGTAGCCCGCGGACCGCTCCGGCAATCCCATCACGGTTGCGCGGAAGGCTCGGCGGGCGTTCTTGAGTAGGAGTACCAGGTCTTCACGAGCGATAGGAGGTTTGAAATCGTCCGATCGACTCGCAGGGGGCGCCGCCTGTGTGCTGGGAATCCGCTTGACGCGATCTGCCCGATCCTTCGCCGGTTGGGATTCGGCTGGCGGCGGATCTTGCGATGCCCCCGCCCTATCCGAGTGGTCTAACTTCCTCTCCTGAAGAATGCTGTCGGTAGTCGGTGCGGAAAACGTGGACCCCCCGATGAATGCAAGCAGGAACAATGTGATTGACATAGATGACTCCCGGATACCGCCACGAGATCCTCATTACAGCCGAACCGGCTCTTTTA
>CAYXGR010000535.1:0-2291 GCA_964464525.1 uncultured Planctomycetaceae bacterium | reverse complement strand
CCGATCGTGCCGCGTTTGAGGCAACTGAGTCGATGCTGCCGCCAGACGCGGGCGATCGTGGCCTCGCTGGAGAGGGCCTCGCCGGAGAGCAGGTTGCGTTGGTCGGCGTCCAGCTCGGCGAGAAAATCGCGGAGGCGGTTGAGTGCCCGAAACTTGACGCCGGCGACGGCCTTCTCGTCGCGATCGAGGCGCTCGCCGACGACCTTGTTTCTAAGACCGACGTAGAATATCAGTTCGACGACCTGGAGATCCTCGAGCTTGTCCTTGTCGCGAAGTTCCTCGATGAGCTGCCGGAGGATTCTCGCCAGGACGTCGGCTTGTTGCCGGGTTCGTTCGTGTTCGAGGGCGACGCGGCTCGGGGTTTCGGAGTCGGTCGCCTCCGGCAGGCCGGGCGAATCGTCGTCGATGTCGAAACCGGCGGTGATTTCGGCGCGCCGCTTCTTTTTGGACAGGGCCTCGCCGATCTTGTATCGGAGGATGGCGAACAGGTAGGTTTCGAGGGAGCGGGATTCGTCGAAGTGTTTGAGGCTGGTGACGAAGCCGAGAAAGGTCTCCTGCAGGGCATCCTCCGCCTCGCCGGGGCCGCGAAGCCGGCTCCGCGCGAAGGCCAGGAGCCGGCCCTGATAGCGTTCGATCAACTGGTGCCAGGCGCGCTGATCGCCCTTGCGAATGGCGATAACCAGGAATTTGTCTGCATCGTGTGTTTCAGCCAAGTCACCCTGCCCCGCCCCGCGCCTGTTAATTTTCGAGAATCGAGATCATCGGGCGCAATCGCAACAGCAGCACACAGAAACCCGCGAATACGGCGATGGACCCGAACCTGAGTGGCCAAGTATACCGCCCCCGGGTGCCGGCGTCGAGAAACAGGTAGGCCAGCGTGATCAGAATCGCGACCGCCCCACCGGAGGCGATCCGGCTCAACCAGGATCCGTGCCCTTCGGCTTTGCGATCCTGCCGGTCGGATTCCAATCGTGCAGGCACGGGATCCGGCGCTTCGGAGGTCGTTCGCTGTTCGGAGAAGACGGTCGTCTCTTCGGATCCCGCGGAGATGGCGACGGAACCGCTATCGTGGGATACGGTCACGTGCGTTTCGGCGACATGACTTCGCCGTGCGATGGGCAAGAGCAGGCCGGCCAGGAGACCGGCGGCGGACAGGGCGACGATCGTGGTCAGGATCGTGCCCGCGGCGCTGCTGGGTTTCGAGGAACGGCCCCGCTTATTCTTCATCACAGCCGCGATCACAACGGCGATAAGCGCACCGATTCCGAGAAGGATCCAGAAAAAGATATTAATAATGCTCATCGTCATACGGCGATCCCTATCTTCGTTTCCGGAAGTTCGCGGCCGTTCAACATATCCTGCAAGTCGGCCAATTCCGCATCCAAGCGATGTAGCATCTCCTGCTTCGGCGCGCTGAAGCCGGCGTCGATGTCCAGTTGACAGGTGACGCGATAGCCGCCGGTCGTATTTTCATAGGCGGCGATGCTCAGTTCCGTCTTCCAGCGGCGGATGTCCGACTGCCAGAACTGTGCGGTCCAGTCGCCGCGGTTGAACAACCAGAACAGATCACCTCGGTTCTTCATCCGGAATCCGTTCAGCAAGGCATGCCGCTCGAGAATCGAATCGAAATCCGAGATGGCATCGACCAGAAACACACGGCGGATGGGCAGTTCCAGCTTTTCTGGCTTCCTGGTCTTTGAAGCACCGTATGCGATACCGCCCACCAGCAGCGAGATGCCGACGACCGTGGACGTAATCAACACGAACAACACATCGTCGTAATCACTCGAATCCAGACTCACCAGGAGGATGGGCGTCATCAACACTACCGCGCCGAGGAAGAGCCATCCGGTTATCTTCATCCAACGAGCCTTGCGAGGCCACGTTTCGGTCTCCACATCGACCGACTCAGGCTTCGGCGGCACATAGGCGGGCGTCGGAATGAACCAGACGAACAGGGCCGAAACGCCGCCGAGGATGATGCCGCCGAGGGCAAGCATCTCCTCTTCTCCGCCGTCGGCGATGAGTCCCATCGCCACGCCGCTGCCGCCGGCGAGGGCGAGGCCGCCAAAGAAGATCGCCTTGCGGAAGATGCCGCGCCAAAGCCCCTTCCTGTACTGAGGGAATCCGCACGAAAGGGCAAACAGAAACGCATGAGCCAACACGATACCGATGATCACGTGCGCAGCCAGTTCCTCGTCATCGGATACACCCAGGATGCCGATGCTGGTGAACGCGAAGATCATCCCCAGCATCATGAGCAGTGCGGTGAAGAACCAGATCGCCCGGAT
>CAYXGR010000534.1:0-2292 GCA_964464525.1 uncultured Planctomycetaceae bacterium | reverse complement strand
GGCCGTTGACCATCGGCCCCACTCGCTTGCGCTCGGGGCTCGGATGGGTAAGCCCTGTGAACGGGGCTGTTTTGGAACGCTCAGCGGGATTGAGTTATGAAAGCCCGGCTGAAGCCGGCTGAGGGGAATTGTGAATGGCGTCTACCACCGGCTGAAGCCGGTGGCAAACAATAAAACTGCCCAGCCGAACCGGCAATGGAATCCGCCGATTCTGTCATGGACCCCGGCGGGCCGGGCCAAGCGAGTCACGCTTGACCATGTCACCCTTTCGGCTTGACTATGCTACCCTTCTTGTTCCCGATGGGTGTGACCGTGTAAATGGAGACCCTATGCCGAAGGACTGGATCATTGAGCCGCCTTGGAACGAGCGGGATCGGCTTGCCCGGTCGCTGGGGATTTCTCCGATCGTTGCTCAGGTAATGCACAATCGAGGGGTCGGCGACGAGTCGGACGCCCGTCAATTTCTCGACCCGCAGTTGGGGGACATGCTCCCGCCCGAGGCGATGCCCGCCACGACGGAGGCCGCCGAGCGAATTGCCGCATCCGTCGCCGAAGGGAAAAAGATCGTCCTCTATGGCGACTACGACGTGGATGGCATCACCGGCGTCGCCATCCTGTGGCACTGCCTGAAGCTCGCCGGGGCCGATGTATCGTATTACATCCCCGACCGGCTCGTCGAGGGCTACGGCGTCAACACCGAGGCGATTGAGACGCTGGCCAAAGACGGCGCCGGTCTGGTCATCACGATCGACTGCGGCATCACCGCGATCGAGCCTGCCCGGCTGGCCCGGGAACGCGGTGTCGAGTTTATTGTGACCGATCATCACACGCCGCACGTCGATGGTGAGGGGCAACCACAGTTTCCGGAGGCGCTGATCGTTCATCCGGCGGTGACGGCGAAGGGGGCGGCGGACTATCCGAATCCGAACCTGTCCGGTTCCGGAGTTGCGTTGAAACTGGCCTGGGCCGTGGCGCAGAACTTTTCGCGGGCAAAAAAGGTTCGCCCGGAGTTTAGGGAGTTTCTGGTCGACGCTCTGGGGTTGGCGGCGCTGGGGATCGTGGCCGACGTGGTTCCACTGACGGGGGAAAATCGGATCATCGCCCGCCACGGCCTGCGGGGTCTGCCGCACAGCAAACTCGCGGGCATCCGCGCGCTGATCCAATCCACCCGCCTGACGGGCAAGAAGCTGGACGGCAGCGACGTGGGTTTCAAGATTGCCCCTCGTCTTAACGCGATCGGCCGACTTGGCCATGCCCGGCTGGCCGTCGAGATGCTGACGCGTGCGGATGCCGACGAGGCCGGACGCATCGCCCGAAACCTCGATGAGCAGAACAGCAAGCGGCAGACATTGCAGCGCCGAATCTCGGCGGAGGCCTCGGCACTGGTCGTCGAGCAGGGGCAGAACGAGGACACTATTCGTGGAATCGTGCTGGCCTCGGAGGGTTGGCACGCGGGGGTCGTTGGCATCGTCGCGAGCAAGATCACCGAGGAGTTCGGGCGGCCGACTGTGATGATCGCCGTCGAGAATGGCATCGGACAAGGCTCGGCCCGGAGCATCCCGCACTTTCCGCTCAACGAGGTGCTCGCCGAATGCGGTGACCACTTGATGACCTATGGCGGTCACGCGATGGCCGCCGGTCTTCGGATCGAGGCCGGGAAAATCGACGCCTTCCGGGCGGCCTTTCAGGAGCGTGCCGGTCAGCGACTGACGCCGGCGGATCTGCGGGCGAAACTACACATCGACGACGTGATCCGGCTCGGTGATTTGAACAGGCAACTCGTCGACGACTTGGCCAAGCTCGAGCCCTATGGCGCGGGGAATCCGGGTCCGATGCTCGCGACCGATTGGCTGGAACTCGCCGGGGAACCCCGCACTGTCGGGTCGAGCGGCACCCATCTACAGGTGCGGCTGGGCGACGGCCGGGTGCAATGCCGAGGAATCGCCTTCGGCATGGGGAAATACGCGGACCCGCTGCGGGACCACCGCCGCTGCCGAGTAGCGTTTCGCCCGACTCTGAATCATTGGCAAGGGAATACGACAGTAGAGATGCAGATCGTTGACTTTCGATTTCCGGAATAGCCGGGGAAACGCCGAAACGCCTAAAAGTCAAAACGTCAAAACAAAAAACAAAATCAAAAATAAAAAACAAAAGACAATAGTAAGATGGTTCTTCAGCAGAACTTGCGGGTAGCCGGTAGATCCTGGGGTTCTGCATCAGACCTCCGGGATTTTCTAAGACGTGGCTGCGGTGTTCCAAGGGGGATAGAAAAACTCTAGCCCGCTTTTCTCA
>CAYXGR010000533.1:0-2318 GCA_964464525.1 uncultured Planctomycetaceae bacterium | reverse complement strand
GCCGCGTCCCGTCATCGAGGAGTTCGACCGGATCAAAACGAATGACGTGATCTTACTCACCTCGGCCGGTCGCGAGATCCGCATCCGATGCGTGACCACGCCGGACGAATCCCAACGCATCCTGCTGAGCCGCCTCGGCCTCACGCTCCCCGCTCGCCTCGATGAGCCGAAATGGGAGGACACAAACACCCAATGTAGTCAAAACATTTGACGAAAAACGGCCTTGGCGCTACCAAAAACCAAACTAAACCCCCGTAACTGCGCAGCTTGGGTTAGAATCGACATTGGTAACGTTTTATCGAGACAGACAGAGAAAATTTGCCGGGAATATGATTGTTACACTGACGCCTCATTTTACCATTTTACAACAGCGCCACGTCCTGAATAGAGCGGCCGGTCAGGCGGCCGACGGGGATGGTCTTGGCCGGCGTCTCGGGGCTATCCACCCGCCAGAGAAAGATGTGGTCGCGGCGGTCGTTGACGCCGACGATGAGGTCCTCGGCGGCGAAGCCCCAGCGAAGGATGTGCAGACAGCGGTATTCACCCCGGTAGCTGTCTCCGAGGACCAGCAGGTCCAGATGTTGACGCCCGTCGCCGACCAGCAGACGAGGGATGCCGCCGCCGGGGAGCCAGGACAGCGAGCGGACCGGGCCGCTAGACGCTCCGCGGATCGTCTCCATCCGTTTCTCGTCGCCGATGAGCCAGCGGACGATGGCGCCGTCGCGGAGACCGGCGGTGACATGGCCGTCGGCCACACTCAGGCAGGTCACCTCGGCCGGGGCCTGTATGGCGGTCTGTGAATCCGCTCGCTCGGGCGTCCAGCCGACGATGAGATCATCGACGGCGAGCCACAGGCGACCGGCGGCGTCGGTCTGCACGTCGCGGACTGACCGGCTGCCCTCTGTGAACTCGGTCAGGCAGAGTTCGTGTGAATCGAGTTGGTCGAGCGACCAACGGATCAGACCGACCTCTGAATGAGTGCCGTAAATCGCATTCCCCAGACGAACGGCGGCATTCACACCGCCGCGGATCTCCGGCCGGTCTTTCAACTGGCATGTGCGGACCTCGTGCTTTTCCCGGTCAATTACATGCACGCCATGCCGGGCACCCACGAGAACGTCGGCTCGCTCTTCTCCATCCATCACCCGCACCGATCGCAGGGCGCCGGCGCCCTTGGGAAGTTTTCTCCGTTTCTTGGGCGCGTCGGTCTCGGCGGGATCGAACCGGAGGAGTTCGCTGCCGGCGACGACGAGGATGGCCTCCGTCCGGCGCTCGGGCTCTTGCATGGCCATGAGACCGTGGTAGAGCTGACCGCGTTGGGTGGTATCGAAGGTTTTAATTAGCTCGGCGACGTCGAGTGCCCCACCGCCGTCGGCCATCTCCTTGACCTTTTCGAGCATCGTTCCGACCTCGGCCAGGTGTTCGGCGCGGGCCTTGGCTGCGGCCTCGCGGCGCTGGGCCTCCTCTTTGTCTCGATTTTCTCTGATGGCATCGGCCCGGGCCTCGCGTTGGGAATCCGCATAGTCGGTAGAATCGAAGACAACGCGTGGATCTGATCCCATGACCAGACCGGACTCGAAACCGACGGGCTTGAAATGTTCGGCTAGAACGGGATCGAATTCGTCCCAGCGATCGGGCGTGACAAGATCGGCGGCATCGTGAGATTGGATGAATACACTGAGCGCCGAGCGAACCGCTTCCTCGCAGTGTTGGTGCAACCGGGACAGCCGGACTTCGCGCCGGCTGCCGAGCAGAGTGCTGCGGAAGGCCTCGAGCTCGGTGCGCTCGGGGGCGATCCGGACGGTCATCTGAACCGAGGCGGAAAAAACGTGGCCGTCCTTCGAGGGCAGTCCGCTCGATTCGTATTCGAGTTCGAACGGCGTTTCCCGGACGAAAAGCAGTTCACTCGCATGATCCTTGTCAATTTCAGTTCCGGCTGGGTGGACCGCAGGCTGACCGGTCGGACCCTGGATCAGGGCAACACATGAGGCGGGGACGGTGATCTGGCGGGTGAGGAATGAGAAAATCTCGTCCGTCTGAACAGCACGGGCGACGAGGTCGAGGTCGCGGTTGAAGATGTCGAGGTTGATTTTTTCAGACATCCGTCGATTCCTTCTTGACGATTGGTTGATCAGAGTCGGCAATCAGAGCCGTTGATCAGAGCCGCGACCGTAAGGAAGCGGTTATTGTCCACGCGGGAACTGATTCTCAGTATCATCCATTCAAACCGCGCTCACTTGGAAGCGATCAAAGTTCGAATGGTGACCGCTCCCTTACGGTCGCGGCTCTGATTCAAACGCACCGGTTGGAAACCGGTG
>CAYXGR010000532.1:0-2322 GCA_964464525.1 uncultured Planctomycetaceae bacterium | reverse complement strand
CCCACTTGGCGCACGCGCCATCCTCTGTAATCATACTCCTCCGATGAGATCGATGCTTCGAGTGAGGCGTGGCGATCTGTGACGTGCTTTTGTCCTGGAGTGGAATGCAAACCAACCCAACGAGGATTCTGTTGACCAAGATCGGGCTCGACGGCCATGACCGGGGGGTGAAGGTGCTCGCCCGCGGCCTGCGCGACGCCGGCATGGAGGTGATCTATACCGGCCTGTGGCAGACGCCCGCCACCGCCGCCAAGGCAGCCGTCGAGGAGGATGTCGACATCCTCGGGGCCAGCTTCCACAGCGCTTCACACCTGACGCTCGTGCCCGTGTTGATCGAGGAACTGAAAAAGCTCGGCCGCGGCGACATCCCCATCGCCATCGGCGGCATCATCCCACCGGACGACGTCCAGCCGATGCGAGATGCCGGCGTATCTCTGATCTTCGAGACCGAATGCTCGATGGAGAAAATCGTCTCGCAGATCAACCAACTCGCTGCCGGCGTCCATGAGCGTCGCCGAGCGGCTGCGACAAATGGCGATCTCGACCGCTGGCTCGCGGCCCTGGAGTGCGGCGATCGATCGGCAGTCGGCCGGGTTTTGACATGGGTAGAAGACGGCGCGTCGCCGGATGAGCTGTCTCGCCGCCTGCCGCAAACCGATGGAAACACGATCGTTGTCGGCATGACCGGCGCCCCCGGCGTCGGCAAGAGCACCCTGATCGGCCGCCTGATGAAGGAGCTGCGCACCCGCGACAAGACCGTCGGAGTCGTCGCGGTCGATCCGGCCAGCCCGATCACCGGTGGGGCGTTGCTCGGCGATCGGGCACGGATGACGCTCAGCGCCGGCGATCCCGGCGTGTTCCTGCGATCCTGTGCCAGCCGCGGCGAGATGGGCGGGCTGGCCCCGACGACCGGGGCGATGGTCGAGGTGATGCGGCGCTCGAAGGTGGACGTTCTGCTGATCGAGACCGTCGGGGCGGGTCAAAACGACGTAACCGTCCGCCAATGGGCCTCGCCGGTCGTGTTGCTGATGATGCCCGGCGCGGGGGATGGTTTGCAACTGGAGAAGGCGGGCATCACCGAAGTGGCGGATGTCTTCGTCATCAACAAGGCCGATCTGCCGGGTGCGGACACCTTGGAGGCCCAGATCAAGGAAACGCTCGGCGCCGATCGCCCCGTCGTCCAGACCGTCGCATCTCACGGTCAGGGAATGGATAAATTGGCGGATGTCATACTATCGCGTGGAATGGAGAAGAGTTAAGAATCGAATTGGAGGCATCTCCATCCGAGCCCCAATCGCCAGCGAGCGGAAACCATCCGAGCCCCGAGCGCAAGCGAGCGGGTCCGAAGCCCCAATCGCCAGGAAGGAAACACCATGAAGCTACTCGCACTGATCAAACACGTCCCCGAATCCACCGCAAAGATCAAGGTGAAGGAAGACGGCGGCGACATCGAAACCGCCGGCGTGAAGTTCATCCTGAATCCATTCTGCGAATTTGCGGTCGAGGCGGCGCTGCAGTTTCGGGAGAAGAATGCCGCCGCCGCCGCGGAGATCACGGCCATGACCCTCGGCCCGGCGAAGGCGGTCGACGCCCTGCGAACCGCCTATGCAATGGGCGTCGATCAGGCCGTGCATCTGTGCGACGACTTGTTCACCGGGCTCGACGACCTCGCCGTTGCCCGCGTGCTCGCCGCGGCGATCAAGGATCGGGGTTTCGACATCGTGTTCACCGGAAAATATGCGATCGACTACGATCGCGGGCAGGTCGGCCCCGCATTGGCCGAGTGCCTCTGCTGGCCGCACGTCGGCACGGTCACGGACATCGAGTGGGGCGGCGACCTCAAGTCGGCCACCGCCCGCCGCCGGATCGAAGGCGCCGAGGAAGTTGTCGAAGTCCAATTCCCCGCGCTCTTCGCGATCGACAAGGGCTACGTCGAGCCGCGATACCCATCCCTGCCGGGGTTGATGAAGGCCAAAAAGAAGCCGATCGAGACGCTCGACGCGGCCACACTGGGCTTTGGCGCAGACGATCTGGGGACCGGCGCGATGGCCACGCGTATGACCGACTACGCACCGCCGCCGCCCCGTCCACCGGGCAGAAAGATCGAGGGTGAACCGGAAGCGGCCGTGAAGGAACTCGTCCGCATCCTCCACGAAGAGGAAAAGGTCATCTAGCCCCAGTTCTCACAAGATAGTGGGTGAAGGTCCTCTATCAGAGCCGCGACCGTAAGGGAGTCGGTAAACGGGTCCATGACAGTTCCCGCGACGCGCGAACCCAGCGTAGGATGGGTCATCAGACCCATCTGTTGATCATGCGGATCAG
>CAYXGR010000531.1:0-2323 GCA_964464525.1 uncultured Planctomycetaceae bacterium | reverse complement strand
TTCCTAAACCGTAGGTCGCAGGTTCGAGTCCTGCCGGGCGCGTTCTCGACATCCGTTGTGTTATGCTGCACATCTTCGCGTAGTCTTGTTGTCGGCAATGGCTTATGAGTGGGGTTGGGTTCCGGACCCGCCCGGATAAGGTTGGGATGTGAAGCATAACACCCGGCCAATGCCGTACAGGTTAACTCCCATCGTCAATCTGAATCTTTTCACACTCGGATCTTGCCGGGGATCGGGAGGCCTTGTTGAGCGCGGTTGACTACGGATTGACGCCAGGCTCGGACTGTTTCGAGCGTTGAATGACGGAACCGATAGTGGGTCGCCGCGCGGAACCTTGTTCCATCCACGAGCCAGGGGTATCGGATGTAGGCGAGCGCGCCGGGGGGGGATTCGTTCAGGCTTGACAGCCGCAGTGCGTAGGTGAGCGTGCAGAGGACCTTGGCCATCGGGGCGGGCAGCGCGAGCGGGGCGCGTTTGAACTCGGCCGCGAGTTGGGTGAAGCGGATCGAGTCGTCGGGCGACACATTCAGCGGACCGGTCTCGCCGGCCTCCAGGACCGAGACGATCGCCGCGCACAGGTCGTCCTCGTGGATGAACTGCATGGGGGGATCGTCGTTGCGGATGCACAGGATCTTGGGCTTGAACAGGATGCGGGAGACGTAGTTGTCCACGCTCGGGCCGAGGACGATCGGCGGCCGAAGGACCGCGAAGGGGATGTCGGGATGGTCCGCGGCGAAGGTTGAGCAAAGTTGATCGGCCAGCCGCTTTTCGTGGCTGTAGGGGAATGCGGGAGTCGCCCGGAGGGGCGCGGATTCGGGGAGGCGATCGGGATTGTCCGGCCGGGCACCGTAGGCCGTCGCGCTGCCGAGCACGACGGCACGGCGGACCTTCGCGGCGCGGCAGGCCTCGAGGAAATGGTTCAAGCCGTCGAGGTTGACCGACCGGGCGGAGCGGGGTCGGCGGGTGGGGGCGAAGAGAAAGGCCAGGTGGATGGCGGTGTCGATCCCCTCCTGTATGAAGGTGTCGGAGAATGGCTGCCGTACATCGGTGCGTTGAAAACGGAATGGTTCCGCACCGCCGCGGTCGGGCGGGCGGATGTCTAGGCCGAGGATTCGTTCGATGTCGGGGCGAGCCGAGAACGCCGCGACGAGTCGCATACCGATGTAGCCGGAGGAACCTGTGATTGCGATGCGGTTCATTGGAGGGATCCGGCGAGTTTTGAGTTTCGGGTTACGAGTCATTTCCTACATGCCCGCGCCATGAGGCTTGGGCATGCCACCCGTCGAGTTATAAAAGCCCGGCTGAAGCCGGCTGAGGATTGTTTCTGGCATTGGACCACCGACTGAAGTCGGTGGCAAACGCGGACCGGCTGAAGCCGACCGGGAATTGTGATCCGTACATCGGATCCTACTTTCAGAGTTGGATGGGGATCCATGCGATGTAGCGTCCTTTCAGGGCTTGGCGTTTTTCATTGTGCTGACCCAGGGCGGCGCTTCGCTCTGCCCTGGGCTGACATGTTGCGGCCCCTACGGGGCAAGATGAATGCCGGTTGCATGGTCCGCAGAGCGGATCCTTCGTTGCTATGGTGGGCGATGCCCACCCTACTGACGGCGAGGTGAGGGTGGGGTTATACTGCGACGCCGAGTGATGCGTGATCATCCATGAACGGGCTTTGCACAATGCTATTGAGAAAGTAAATGATGACTGAGCACCCTGCTCGAGGCCGACTGCACAGATTCATGATTCATCCGTGTCTACGATTGAAGACCGTCGCAACCCGGGGGTGTGCGTGGATCGCGTTGGTTTGCGTGTGTTCGATTCTGGTTGGTGCGTCGTCCGTCCGTGCACAGGACGTGGCCGGGGAGTCGCCCGCGCCGAACTCCGAGAATGCGGCAACCCAGCCGACGACTCAGCCGGATCCGCGATCGACCGCGCATGCGACGCTGAACGACTTCATGGAGCTGTATCGCAAGGGCGATCCGGAATCCAAGAAGGCGATGGTCGCCTATCTCGATCTATCGGGGCTCGAGGATGAGGCGCGGGCCGAGGCGACTTTGTTGGCGCTGCGGCTGGCCGAGTTTCTCGACAAACAGAAAATTGCCACCAGTGCCCGGTTCGAGGAATTGAGGGCAATGCCCGACGCGACGGCGCATTGTCTGTACCGGGCCGCACCCGCTGCATCGACGGCTCCCGGTGGGGAAACCGCGCCGACCGGAGACTCCCGAGCGGCCTCTCCCGGAGGAGAGAAGACGACGGAGGGTAATTGCCTGGTCCGGTTGATGAAGCAGTCGGGCCCGGCGGGTCAGTGGGGGTTTGACGCGGG
>CAYXGR010000530.1:0-2331 GCA_964464525.1 uncultured Planctomycetaceae bacterium | reverse complement strand
CCGAGATTTGTTCCCGGCTGGAATCGGTCGATCGGGAGATTCAGGAGAAACGACTGAAGTGGGAGTCCGATCTGGAGGCACAACGTGCGGACCTCGCCGGAGAACGAAAAGAGCAGGAAGCAGCCCTGGCAAAGCAGGCATCCGAACTTTCGGCCGCCCGTGAAAAAGAAAACACGTCGTGGGTGGTCCGGTCACAACAACTCGATGAGAAGGAGGCGGCGCTCAACAGCAAGAGAGACGCGCTATGCGAACTTGAAACGAAACTGACTGCGGCACGGCGGATCTTTGAGGAGGAACAGCGAGCGCAGGAGGCGAAGCTCCAGGCCCGCAAACAGGCGGCCCTTGACAATGTGCAATCGAAACAGATCGAACTGGAAGGCCAAATCGAGCAGGAACGACAAGCACTGGCCGAAGAGCGAGACCGCCTGTTCCAGACTCTGAAGTCGGAGGCGGATCAGGCCGTTTCAATGCGTATCGAGAATCGCGAACGGGAGCTCAATCAATGGGCCTCGGAACTGGCGGATGGGAAGCGGGAACTGAACCAGAAGGAGTCTGAGCGGGACAAGGCGGCGGCGGTCCGTGAGAAATCGCTGCATGCACGAGAATCCGACTTCGAGACCCGCAAACAGACGGCCCTCGACAATGTGCAATCGAAACAGATCGAACTGGAAGGCCAAATCGAGCAGGAACGACAAGCACTGGCCGAAGAGCGAGACCGCCTGTTCCAGACTCTGAAGTCGGAGGCGGATCAGACCGTTTCAATGCGAACCGAAAAACGCGAGCAGGAACTCAACCAACGGGAGGCAGAACTGGCGGATGAAAAGCGGGAACTGATCCAAAAACAATCTGAGCAGAACAATGCGGCAGCGGCACGTGAGGAATCGCTGCGTGCACGAGAATCCGACTTCGAGACCCGAAAACAGGCGGCGGTCACGGATCTTCAATCCAGACAGTCCGAGCTGATGTCAGGGATCGAATCGCAACAAGAGGCGTTGGCCCGGCAACAAACCGAAATGGAGAAACGCATCACGCGCTTGAAGGAACAGCAGCAGATAATAAAAGATCGGGACGATGCCGCCCAAAAGCAAGCCGCCAAGGACTTGCAGTCAAGGGAAAGCAAACTCGACGACCGCGAGTCGGAATTGGAAAACCGTGACAATACTCTCAACGACCGAGAGGAGACGCTCGATCGAACCCGGTCGATCTTCGAACAGGAATGTCATAAGCGGGAAGCGGTGCTTCAATCTCTCGAGGAGGCACAGCAGGCGGGGATCCAAGCCGATACCGACGCGGCCATGGCCCAGCTCCATACCAGGATCGCCGAACTGGAGGCAGTCATCTCCAATCATAGTCAGACCGCCGCGAAGGCCGATGATGAGGCCCGAGTAAAATACGAGGCGCGGTTGGCGGAGGAACAAACGGAGAGACAATCCGAGATCGATCGCGTTCGATCGCTCCTCAAGATGCGTGAGACCGCCGTCCGCGAACAGACGGAGGCCCTGTCGGATGCCATCCAGACGATCGACGAGCGCGAGGCCGGTCTGGAGGAAAGTGCTCGCCGACTGGGCGAGTGGGAGACGCGTCTTTTCAAGCTACAATCCCGCACTTCCAGCGATTCGGATCAGCCTGGGGAGAGCGAACTTTCCGAGAGGTCGAGTGTCTCTCCTGCAAGCATTCCGTCAAAGCAGGGGGGGGAAATCGATGGAACGGCCCTGCAAAATCAGGCCGAACGGCTCAGCACACTCATGCAGGATGCCGATAGGGGCATGCGAGAAATGGCGACAATCAGCCCTCATACGGGCCTGAGAATGGGCAAGACTCCACCCGTCGGATCACCCGCCGCGAAACCGAGTCGCAAAAAATCCTCCACAAAGCGGGCTCGCGCCATGAGAACCAAGTCGGGGGTGTCGAAGAAAAAGGGCAGCGCCAGAAAGGCCGGCCGTTCATAAGGGGCCAAGTAGGGTGGGCACTACCCACCTGAGTGTTTCCCCAATAAAGGGTTGATGACCTAGTGTATCGACACACTTGTTTTTCTGGGTTTGTCTGGATGAACTACTCCAAACGCGACCTTGATGAACTGAAAGATTCTTCGGGATGCGATTGGCTCCCCCAGTTGCTTTTTTCCCACCCTTTCTGTTGAGAAAGGATGGGGCACCCATACGATCTAGCGTGCTTTTCTCACAAGATATTTGATTCAGAGCCGCGTGCATCAGTGCATCTTCTATCAGAGCCGCGACCGTAAGGGAGTCGGTCACCGCCCACCCTCCAAAACGATCCCAAAACATCGGAATGATGACACTCTGCCGATGGAATGACGAATGCACGATCGCT
>CAYXGR010000529.1:0-2342 GCA_964464525.1 uncultured Planctomycetaceae bacterium | reverse complement strand
CTGGAGTAGGCCGTTGACCATCGGCCCCACTCGCTTGCGCTCGGGGCTCGGATTGGATGCATGCCATGGGTGATCGGGGCTCATATTCACATATCCGCACGATCAACAGATGGGTCGGATGACCCCTCCTACCCCCGGCGTCCCCGACGCTGGGCTCGGGCCATGTCCTTATAATCCTGGCGTTTTCGCTCGTTCTGACGCTTGTCGTGGAGTTTTTTGCCCTGTGCGAGGGCCAATTCCACCTTGGCCAGGCCCCTCTCGTTGAAATAGACGCTGAGGAGGATGAGGGTCTGTCCCTTGATCCGGACCTTGGATTCGAGCTTGCGGATCTCCCGTCGATGGAGGAGGAGCGGTTTGACCCGCTTGGGATCGTGGTTGAACCGATTTCCCTGCTTATAGGGCTGAATCTGGAAGTTGTGGAGGGTCGCCCGGCCCTTTTCGATGCGGGCATAGGCCTCGGAAAGGCTGGCATCTCCCAGACGTAAACTCTTGACTTCAGTGCCTTTAAGAGCAATTCCGGCCTCGACCCGCTCCAGGATTTCGTAGTTCAGCCGGGCCTTCTTGTTGACCAGACGCGCCGAATTCACAGCCGATTTGGATCGATCTCGGGACATGGCCGAATCATATAGGGTCGATGATAAGTGAGTAAACAGGGTATTTGTTGCTACCATCGGCGAGTTTCAATGTATAATCATAGTGGAGGAAGCCATGTCAGAACCGGACCATAGCGGACGTCTGACTCCGCTCCATGAGCAGCGTCTGATCAAGGACGCCCAGGGCGGGTGCCAGTCCAGCGCGCGTGAGTTGATCGCCGCGCACCAGGATCGTCTCTATGCATTCATCTGGCGGATGATCCGCAACGACCACGACGCCGAAGAAATCTGTCAGGACGCCTTTCTCAGGGCGTTCCAGGCCTTGGATAAGTTTAACTTTGCCTATCGGTTCAGCACCTGGTTATTCACGATCGGTTACCGGCTGTGCCTGAATACGATGCGCCGCCGTAAGGACTATACCGGCGATGTTGATTTTCAGACTATGCGTACGAACGGCCGGGCCGAGGCGCCGGATGACACCGCCGAGGCCGTGGCCAACAGCGACGAGGCGCGTCGTCTGAAAAAAGTTATTTGGGAATCGGTCGATCAACTGACACCGCCGCAGCGTGCGAGTGTATTACTCTTCTACAGGGAGTCGCTGGGTTGCCAGGAGATTGGCGACATCCTGAAAATGCCGGCCGCGACAGTGAAGAGCCATCTTCACCGGGCACGGAATCGGTTGAAGGGACTCCTGGAAAGCGAAATGGTGGAGGACTGGTCGCAGGTGCGCTTCTCGGAAGCAGGCGGCACAGGTTGAACACCGTTTTCGTATTATAGTCCTGGGTCGAGAATACGTTTTTGACTCGGACTGAAATTGGCCTCCGCGGTATATGCCCGGGGCGGGAGAATATGATTGTGCTTATGACCTGTCGACACGTCGCTCAGCTTCAGGATGTGTATATGGACGGTGAGTTGTCGCCGAGCCTGACGGCGGAGGTTCACGCCCACCTCTTGCAGTGTCCCGCGTGCCAGAAACAATTCGAGATGGTTCGCGCCTGTGGCGAGGTCGTCGCAAAGGACTGCTCGGAGCCGGAACTGGATTCCGGCTTCGCGATGCGGGTTCTGGCGGCCCTCCCCAAGACCCACCCGATCGGGAAGCCGGTCGCCCTCCAAACCCGGCGCGACCAGCGACAGCGGTTCTGGCGTCTGGCCATCGGCAGCAGCGTGCCGGCCGCGGCCGCCCTCTTGTTCTTCAGCATCCTGATCTGGCCGACAAACGAGTCTGCCCAGCCAAACGGCCTGGTGCTCGGCGAAACGCGGGAAGCTACCGATATCACAGGCCTCGAACAGGTGGCCAGCCCCACGCTCGACGCCTTTACCAACACCTCACATGGGGTGAACAGCATCTCCCAACTCGTCAAGCTCGGCGTCGGCGAGGCTCGTCGGGGTGTGGATGCACCCGGTGTCGAAATCGCGTTGGATGGCCCCCCGGACCCCAACAAGGCGCTCTACGAGTTGCTGCTGGACCATCTTCAGAAGTTTCTCCAACCGGTCGAGGAGACACCAAGCGATTCTTCCAAGGAAGAGGACATCGTACGATTCTAGTATTTCGACGCTTCTCAATTGGTGGTGGCAAACCGCCGGTTGTAACGCCCTTTCAGGGCTGGGTTCGTATTGTGCGTGGATAACCCAGGGCGGCGCTTCGCTCTGCCCTGGGCTGACTTGTTTCGGCCCCTTCGGGGCGATTGGTGTGGCACCCACGTATGGCACTCGGCACCTATGCACTGCTTGAAGCAGTGGCACACATAC
>CAYXGR010000528.1:0-2345 GCA_964464525.1 uncultured Planctomycetaceae bacterium | reverse complement strand
TGGCCATGCGAGGCCCTCCCAGGCGAACGACCCACGAGAAAGATGGAAAATGGGATTGCTTCGACAAACACGACGCCGATTCACAGCAGGCGCGATACACGCCGGCTGGAAAGCGGCGCCCCTGATCCCGAAGCACCTCATCGACTCCATGCAGTGGTGTCTCACCCACGGCGGCCCTATAACCCCAATCCTCGCTCGAACCGTCAAATCCAATATGCAAGCAGCGGGCGTATATCAGCCGAGCGTGTTGCGCAACTATTTCCAACACATCGCCCGCCACCTCTCAAACGGAATCCGAATCTTCAAGCTGGCCCGTCAGCCCGACGCCGTTTCTCGCCTCGCCAATCAGGAGATCGCCCTGGATGCGACCGTGGACGTACTACGGGAGGCAACCCGTGCCGGTCGCGGAGCCGTCCTGGCCCCGGCCCACTGCTGTAATTTCCTGGTCTCGATGGCCCGACTGACCCAAGCGGTCCCGATAGACATCTACCTCCGCTGGTCCCCCGATCTACGCCGGCTGGAGATGAAACGCGCCTGGTGTGAGGCAACCGGTCTCGGCGTCATCATCGAACCGCCCGACGCGGCAAACCCCACGAGCCGGGCGGCAATCTGTGTAGACGCCCTGCGTGCCGGTCGTGTCCTGGCGATCACCCCGGACATCGCCCAGCGAGTCACGGAGGGAACCTCGGTACGATGGCTGAATCGTTCGGTGACGCTCCCGTCAGGCCCCGCCTCATTGGCCATGCTCGCGGAGGTCCCCCTCATTCCGATGTTCGCACGCTTTGAGGGTCCGAAGCAGATCTTGTATGTAAAGGATCCTATCGAGATAAAGATGCTGTCCCGCGCGGATGGCGGTCGCAAGGAGGCGATTCGACGCGCGATGCAGATCTGGGCCGACGGCTTTTCGGAGTTCATCCAAGCCTGCCCCGAGGCCTGGTTCCAATGGGCAGACAACCGCTGGACACGCGTCTTCCAAGGCGATGAAAAGTACAGTGCAGTGGCAAATGACGAATAGCGAAAGTATCAGAAACCTCCTGTGGCACCGGTTTCCAACCGGTGCGTGTCGCATGGCTGCCCCATCCTTTCTCAAAAGAAAGGTTGGGGAATAAGCTGACATTCCGAGGCATGTAACTTGACAGCATTGGCCCTGTTGATATGCGTACCCATCGTGATGTGGGCAGCCCAGACGCTCCTGCTGCGTCACCACGGCCTGCCCACGCGCTGGCGGATCGACTCCGGCGACGCCCCCCGCTCGGTCCGCACAATCGGCCGGATCACCACCCAACTCGCACTGCTGTCGGTGATCCTCGCCTATCCCCCCTGCCGCGGACAGCCGATCGGCGAATACTACGGAAGTCTCCTTCCACGAACCCCCGCGATGCTCCAGGGCCTCCACGGCGCGGCGGCGTCGATTCTCTTTCTCTGCGCCCTCTACGCCGCCTGGATCGCGACGGATCGCCTCGTCGTCCGCGTTCATCAATCCCGCCGCCGATGGATCCGCCGACTGATCCTCCTCCTCCCCACCGCCGTACTGGGAGCCGCCGTCGAGGAACTCCTGTTCCGAGGCGTCGTCATGGCCGATCTCATGCAATCGTCGTGGCTGCCCCCATCGGCCGCCCTCACGATTTCGATCCTCATCTTCGCCGCCGCCCACTATGTCCGCAGCGTCAAACGCCGCTGGACGATCCTCGGCCACCTCATGCTCGGATGCCTCCTCTGTATCGCCTTTCAACGAACCCACACCCTCTGGCTCCCCATCGGTCTCCACGCCGGCGGTATCCTCATGATCATGGGCGCCCGACCGTTCACGCGCTATCGCGGACCCGCCTGGCTCACCGGCGCCAGCATCTTCCCTTTCGCCGGCGTTGTCGGACTGATCGGCCTGGCCATCTTGACAGCCTTCGTCTCCCATTACTACGGTGGCCCTTGATGTCAAACCCCCAGTCCAAGCAAGCATCGATCCGATGCGCCGTCCGAGGCCCGGAAAACGACTCCGAACGCGCGGCCTTGAAAACCTGTCTGGAAGCGAACGCTCCGACGGAGACGGTCCATTTTCTCCCCAAGGACGACGACGACCTCGACGCCGAGCTCTGTGCCGGTCATTTCGATCGCGTCATCTTCCCAAGCTTCGACGCGCTCCTATCGGCAATCTGGGAAGGCGATGCCCGGATCGATCGCTGGAAGACCCTCGGAGTACAGATCCAGATCGCCGATTCCGACGGCACTGACCCCCAACACCAGCTCGACGCCATTCAACCGATCTACGCAAGCCTCAAACGCTGGCGAGCCAAACGCCGACGACGCCAGATCATCGCATCGCTGATTCTCAGCACAATCGCCCTCAT
>CAYXGR010000527.1:0-2347 GCA_964464525.1 uncultured Planctomycetaceae bacterium | reverse complement strand
CGGGAAAGACTGGGCAGCAGAATTGAGATCAACAACGCGATGATCGCAATCACTACCAACAACTCGATCAATGTAAAGGCCTTGGATCTTTTCACGGTTAATACCTCCTTTGGAAAAAACCGATGATCCCGGTCAAAGGATCCTGGGTTGCCAGGTACAGTGGAAAACTTAATAGATAAAAGCTTCCGTCTGGTCACGGAACGCAGGCCCCCCCAAACCACTCTGGGAATACAACCTGGCTCGAAACCCATCCTTCGACCTGATGTGTGTTCATCTCCCACAAGGAAATGGACACACATCCGACACCCTGAGAAATCCTCGACAACCTAGCCGAGGGCTCGGGTGAAATACTCAAATCTATGGCTCGCGCTCTATCGAACCAACGGGCGGGCCGCAGCGTACCTATGGAGATCGCTCGCGGCGGTGTCGCGCACTTTCAAGCCGATGGCTCGACTCGGATCACGCGGGGGGCTGAGGTATGTGACTCACGTCAACGGAGGAAGTTTGCTGCGGTGCGGAAGGCTCTGGCAGCGGTCACGCAGGACCGCGCGAGATAATCATAAACAGACAATAACGGAATAAATATACACGCCTTGAGCCTCTGACAGCGTCTGGCAATCTGCCTCCTGTTGAGTGACCAATCGATACCAGCGTTCCATTCTAGCACAATCCGGACGTTCGGGTCAACCGATCATCCCATCCGCCAGCCAGGAATTAATCCCCTGATCGAGCCGGGAATGCGAAAACTGGACCCTGATCCTACATCGGTTCAGTCACCCAGCCGCTGGACCTCGATCGCCTCTTCGTCGAACCGTCCCAGACCCAGATCGGAGGCCGTCACCAGTTGCCGGGGGACTCGGGCACCGGGGAGCAGGGGTCCCAATTCACGTAACGATCTGATTTTATTGAGGATACCGAAGCCGGTGGCATCACATGCGACCGGATCACGGCCGATCAGAAGCACCCCGGCGATGGCCATATCCCGCTCTGCCGCCTCGGGTCCGCGATTGAAAACAACTCGTAACCCATTGACAATATTGAGCTTAAGCTTATTTCGTATCGGGGACGATGCCGAGATTTCCCCGATCGCCGGGTCGCACCCGTTGGCGTGGAAACGGGCTGGATGGCGGATGAGCCCGTGCGAGAGATTCTTCAGGCAGCCGGTCATCGTCGCTTGGTGGTGCGTTTTGAGGAACGGAACATTGATGATCGCCGTTGCCTGATCCAATGCGGCGATGAACGAATCCTTACCGGACCGGCCGAAGACGACCTCCTCGCCCTGCCATCGATAATCGGGCGTCATCGTCTGATGGACCCTGGGACGCCCGTCGCCCGCTTCGAGCAGCATGAGCCGCTCAGGATTCCACCCGGCCGTCACCAGCGAATCAACCAGTGTATGGGCGACGGCGGCCGTCGTTCCGATCGCCCGGGCCGCCGAGCGGTTGAACTTGATAAGCACCACGTCGTCGGGTTTGAGGATTTCGTGCCAGGCATCGGCCGTGGATCGGGCACCGGTCAAGGTCCGCAAACCCTCGTCGAGATAGTCCTTCAGCAAGGCCCGCTGAACGACCCGCACGGGGAGAATCCGGTGATCCTCGATCAACGTCACGCGCGACTTTGCGATCGGCCATGATTTTGGCAGTTCGGGACCGCTGTCCGAACCCGGACCGACCGGCTGGCGAATCGCCTGAGCGAGGGCATCTGCCGGCCGCGTCAACGCGGTCGCGGCGGCAACAGCGGCGATCCGCTTCATGAATGCGCGACGTGAGTCGGTCACGGGTATTTCCGGTTGGGTTTCATCGTGGATAGAGTCGAACACGTTGCACGGACCTCGACGCCCTGCTATATCTCGCTCACCGTTTCCAGCCATGGAAGGGTGGCATGGTCAAGCGTGAACACTGGCTCAAGCGAGCCAGCGATTCACGCCTGGCCATGCGTTGCCACTCCCGATAGGTTGAGACTTCGAATCACCGCTGCCAAGGCTCGATACTCCAGGAATCTTGCCTTGACAGTGCCACCCTATTCCAGAGACGGTACATTACTTTATCGACCGAGCCTGGGGCAGTCTGAACTCTCGCGAAAGGCGGCGGATGAAGCAATCCATCGAATCACGATACGAGGTCGCGAAACAGGCCTTCGAACAGGTCGGGCAGGGCCATGTCTTCACATTCTGGAATGAGTTGGCCCCCGCCCGGCGCGAGCGGCTTCTGGACGATCTGGAGACGATCTCCGTGCGTCAGTTGCCGGGGCTGTCCGAGCGTGTGACTGCAACCGCCGCCGCGCCGAGCGATTCACGCAATCTCGCCCCGGCCGAGGTCATCCCCCGTGGGGCCGAAACAGCGGACGT
>CAYXGR010000526.1:0-2358 GCA_964464525.1 uncultured Planctomycetaceae bacterium | reverse complement strand
TGATCCGCATGATCAACAGATGGGTCTGATGACCCATCCTACGCTGGGTTCGCGGCCCGCCTGAACTGTCATGGACCCGGGATACCTGTAGACCGGCTACTCCGATTCCGGAGCGGCTGCGAGATGTTCCGGTATTCTGGGAAAACCGTCGGGGAAACATCGCGGACAGGGTTTTCTATGGGCATGACGGGCCTGTTCGATGGTTTCATAGGTAACGAGGTTGGATGCGAAGATATCTCGACCGCAGGAATGGGTTGGCAGATGTAGCTTGTTTTTGCTCTTGGAGCCGATGAACTTGAAATCCTTCCCATCACGAACCTCGGGCCAGGGTCGTTGCTGGCTTGCGTCCTGATCGCCCGGTCCCGCAGCGCGGCCTATTCCCGCCACAGGCGTGCCACTATCGATCACCCGATTCTGTGATGCTTTATTATCCGGGGATCTGGCCATCATGACCGGTCGACTGAATTCATCCTGTTGATTGACCATGTCCAAAAAATAGTAAAAGGACACGTAGATGCCGCCGATGGCCCCGATGACGGCCGCCGCTACCGCGATCGAAACGCCCTCCTTGCGCTTCCGCCTGCGGGCGGTTGGATCCTCTTCGGCACAGGCCCTCAAGGCTTCGGCCAACGCATCGGCCGTCGCGATTCGTTCAGCCTGATCGACGGCCAGGCATCGACGCAGCAGGCGCTCCCCCCTGGCCGTCAGGCCCGGGATCGCATCGAGTTTCACTTCAGGAGGATTCTGGTGCAGGGCAATGATGGCCGAACGCGACTTGGCGTGAATGAACGGCTTACCCGTCAGGGCATAGAGCATGACCAGACCCATGCCGTACAGATCGCTCCGCTCGGTAGTGCCCTGGCCTCGGGCGGTTTCCGGAGCCACCCAGCCTAGCGATCCGACCGCCTTGCCCCGCAGCTTTTCACTGATCCGCTCGTTGGTCACCTGGGCGAGGCCGAAATCCATCAGCTTCAGGTGTCCGTGATCATCAAACATCAGGTTGCCGGGTTTGACGTCGCGATGGATAACGCCCTTTTGGTGGGCCAGAGAAAGGGCCTTCGCGGGTCCGATCATCCAGTTGAAGAGCTGGCGCGGCGGGATGGGTCCGTTGCGTTCGACGTATTCCTTGAGGGTTCCGCCCTCCATCAGCTCGAGGGAGAGGAAGACGTGGCCTTGGTCTTCAGCGACTTCGTAGATGGAGACGACGGAAGGATGCTGGAGCTTGGCGACCGCCCGGGCCTCCTGCATGAACAAATCCATGTTGATGCCGGACCGGCTGGTTTCCTCGCGTTTTCGGGAGAGGATTTTCAGGGCGACGTCCCGCCGAAGCGAGTCGTCGTGGGCACGCCAGACGACGCCCATACCGCCGTAGCCGAGCAGGGAGCGTGCACGATAGCGACCGATGTGCCTGCCGGCCCAACTCATGTCGATGGCGACAGAGCTGGACCCCGCCACGGGTGGAAGATCGACATCCAGCCCGACTTGACCCGAATCCGATGGGGGATCGTTCTGGATTGCTTGAGTGGGGCGGACGGGACCGGAGTTTGTGGATGGATCCGAATGGGACGCGCTGGAACGCCATTGATGTCGACATTTTTTGCACATGAGCCGCTTGCCCAACAGGCGTGCGGCGATCTTGTATCGCTGCCTACATTGCGGGCAAGCGACCGCGATCCGCTCTTCGGGCGATCGATCGGCATTTTGTTTTTGGCTTGTTTCCATGCTCAGGCTCTGTCCAACGTGACACACATCCCCATGGAATCATAGGCCGGGATTAGGGCAACCTAAACAAAATGGTACGAAACGGTCGTGCGAGGGTCATCTCCCTCGAATTACGGGACGGCACGGAATGCGGGATGGACGCCGTCCGAATAACCTTCTGGCAAGTCTTCTCCGAGCCACGCAATGAGGCATGGTGCAGGGTAGAAGCCTCCATAGGCTACCCGCCTGCCCATACACTGACAACTAGCTTCGGGCTCTCAATTGTTTCAAGAAACCCAGGAGTACCGGCCGCGGGAGCGTGGGAAGGCCATATCCGGCGAGATCCTGTGTGAGCATGTCGTCCAGAATCCGGTTGACGGCGGCCCGATGGGGCGCCAGGCGACTCGATATCTGCTCGGCCTGGTCCAAAGTGCCGCTGCTCATCGCCTCAATGAACGCGACGATCGAGGTAGTCAATTGTTTGTGTGATAGAGTGGCGGGCGCAACCTCGGTCGTACCCGGTCGATGTAACGGCCGGCGACCGCCCTTTGCATGGGACGCGTCGCGCTCTTTCAGGAGCTTTCTCTGGGTGGCGGCATCCTCGGCCGCGGCGCGGCGTCGATGGCGCTCGTAATCTTCGTCCAACGGGGCGAGAGA
>CAYXGR010000525.1:0-2359 GCA_964464525.1 uncultured Planctomycetaceae bacterium | reverse complement strand
GTCGCGGCTCTGATAAACGTGGCTCTGAATCAATTATCTTGTGAGAAAAGGGGGCCAGCCCTGAAAGGGCGGTACAATCCTCCCGTCCCACAGGGCCGGAGTATGGATTCCCCATCCCGAAAACGACATCCGAAGGCCACTTGATGACGGACGCGATTCGGATCGGGTGTAAATCTGGGCTTTCAGGAGTGGATTGACGGGCCGAAATCCAGTTATCAGGGTGAATCGTGTGTTTTTTTGGTATTCAGGGGGGATTTCTGGAACTATCGGATTGCCAAGTCGATATGGAATGAGGTATACTGCCGAATCGCCCCCCCTTTTTGATTGTGAGCCGGCGAGTGGCCGGCCCCGGCTGGGCGTAATAGGACCAGAGTCGCGCGCCTGAAATGCGTGTGGCCGCTTGGGGTGAATCACCGCGCGTCGGGAGTTCATCACGAGAAACAATGTCGTCGCGTTCATGCCTGCGATCGTTCGCACGCGTGAGCGGTGTAATGGGAACCACTTTGATGCTGAACTTTGATAACGAGACCTTGTTGCAGATTGATGTTTCCGATGAGGAGTTGGATCAGGAATTGTCCGCCGTTTTTGGTGAGAGTGCCGATGCCTCCGCGATCGATGCGGCCATTGTGGAGACGATGGCAGACTTGAAGGCGGACACGATCCTGAAGGGTCGGGTTGTGGGCAAGAGCGGAAACGAGGTCGTTGTCGATGTCGGTCTCAAGAGCGAGGGCTATGTTCCGCTGAACGAGTGGAACGACGAGAGCAGCGTGGATGTCGGAGACGAGATCGAGGTCTTGCTGGAGACGATCGAATCCGAGACGGGCGTCTTATTATTATCGAAGCGAAAGGCGGATCGCATCCGCGGCTGGGAACGGCTGCTGACGACCTGCCATGAGGGCGACCGGGTCAGCGGTAAGTGCATGCGGAAGATCAAAGGCGGTCTGCTGGTGGATATCGGTGTGCCGGTCTTTCTACCCGCCAGCCAGGTGGACACGCGACGACCGGGAGATGTAAGCCAGTATATCGGCAGGACCGTTGAAGCCGTCGTATTGAAGATTGATGAGGAACGGCGAAACATCGTCATCTCTCGCCGAAAGTTGATAGAGTCGGAACGCGCCGAATCCAAGGCCAAGCTGCTGGCCGAGTTGGAGGTGGGCGAGATCCGCGAGGGCACAGTCAAAAATATCGCCGATTTCGGTGCGTTTATCGATCTCGGGGGCATCGACGGCCTCTTGCACATCACCGATATGAGCTGGGACCGGATCGGTCATCCCAGCGATATTCTCAGGATTGACGAGTCCGTGAAGGTCAAAATTCTGAATTTCGACAAGGAGCGAGAAAAGATTGCTCTGGGCCTGAAGCAAACCCAGGAAAATCCCTGGGAAAAAGTCGAGGAAAAATATACGGTCAGCTCGAAGGTCACGGGCCGGGTGGTCAACATCACGCCCTACGGATCCTTCATCAAGCTTGAAAACGGCGTGGAGGGCCTCGTTCACATCTCGGAGATGTCCTGGACTCGGCGGATCAGCCATCCGTCGGAAATTCTGGCGGTGGACCAGGAGATTGAGGTCGTCGTCCTGGATATCAACAAGGACAAGCAGGAAATATCCCTGGGCATCAAACAGACCCAGACGAACCCCTGGATGCGGGTGGCGGAGAAATATCCGCCCAATACCGTGGTCAACGGGCGCGTCCGCAACCTCACCAATTACGGCGCATTTGTCGAGATCGAGGAGGGCATCGACGGACTGCTGCACGTGTCCGACATGAGCTGGACGAAGAAGATCAGCCATCCCTCCGAATTGCTCAAGAAGGGCGAGGAGATCAAGTGCGTCGTCCTCTCGGTGGATCAGGACAAGTCGCGGATTGCCTTGGGCTTGAAGCAGTTGGCCGAGGATCCATGGCTCCATGCGGTTCCCGATCGCTATATTCCGGGCATGATCGTCAAGGGCAAGGTGACGAAAATCACCAACTTCGGCGTGTTTGTGGAATTGGAGGCGGATCTGGAGGGCCTGCTGCACGTCTCCGAGTTGTCCGATAAGCACGTGGATGATCCGCACAAGGTCGTCGAGATTGGCGAGGAGCTCGAGGTCAAGATCTTGCGCGTGGACACGCAGGATCGAAAGATCGGCCTGTCCAAGAAGCGCGCCGATTGGGCGGCCAGTGCCGATGGCGAGGAGGGCGGAAACGGCAAACCCTCGGCGCCCAAGCAAAGACGGGGCGGTCTCCACGGAAGCAGCGGCGAGGAAACCACGGACATCATCAGCGCCACCGTCTTTCTGAACGATCAGACGGTCACCGAAAAGTCCACAACGGATGAGACTACATCCGAAGAGGCCACAACCGACAAGCCCACAAC
>CAYXGR010000524.1:0-2362 GCA_964464525.1 uncultured Planctomycetaceae bacterium | reverse complement strand
ACCTTCGGAGCCGCCGCCGTGATCTTCAACTCAACCTTCTTCCCATCGCGAATAACCACAACCGGAATCACGTCCCCCGGCTTGAACGAACGAAGCGAGTCCATATAGGAATAGACGTCAGTAACCTTATGTTTCCCGATGGTGTAGATACGGTCATTGTCCCGCATGCCGCCCTTGGCGGCCGCCCCGTTATCCACAACGCCGGAAATCTCATACCCCTCGCCCTCGCTCACGCCATACGTCGGCATGATCCCCAGGCGAACTCCCGGCATCGAAACCACCGGCGACTCCTCATCGACATCACCATGCGGATTCTCAACACGATTCTTCTTCTCTGTCTTCTTCTCAACCGGCTCGGCACGCGCAACCGCCCCTGGTTTCGAATCGCCGAATCGAACCGTTAGTTCTAGTTTTTTCTCATCCCTCAATAATATGATCGCCGCCTCATCCCCCCGCTTGAATCCACGCATCACACGAACCGCATCCTCAATCCCCTCGATCCGAGCCTTGGCGATCCAGAGAATCCGATCCCCCACCTTCAATCCCGCCTGAGCGGCTGCGGATTGATCCATCACGCGGCCGATCAAAATCCCCGACCCCTCATCCGGCACAGGCAGAATCCCAAGGCGAACCCCGGACCGCTCCGCAGCGCGCGGCTCATCATCCTTGGCTCCCTCTTTCTTCTTCTCGTCATCACCCTGACGCGCGATCTTCGCCCGACGCGTATCCTTCGAAAAGGGTGGCGGCTCCGATTGCCCGTCTATATCGTCGATCACGTCGGAAATCATCCGGGCAATCCGCATCGCACCGTCCACATTAATCAGCGGCGTGTCGTCTTCCGGTCGATGATACTGCTTGTGAAGACCGGTGAAGAAAAACAAGACAGGAATATCCTTCCGATAGAAGTTGGTATGATCCGAAGGCCCGCGACCGCCACCGCCATCCTTGACCTCCAACCCATACACATCACCAACCGTCCGAACCATGTCCTCGAAATCCCCCGTCCGCATCCCGCCGACTTCCAGCTTGTCGTTCTTCAGCCGACCCACCATGTCGAAGTTGAGCATCGCCACGCACTTCTCCAGATCCACCGTCGGGTGCTCGGAAAAATAATGAGAACCCAGCAGACCCTTCTCCTCCCCCGAAAACGCCATCAATAAGATCGAACGATTCGGCCGGGCACCCTCCGTATACGCACGAGCCATCGTCATCACCATCGACGTACCCGAAGCATTGTCGTCCGCACCATTGCTGATGTCTTTCTCCGAATTAAAGTCTGGCTCACCCTTCTTACGAATCCCCAGATGGTCATAGTGCCCACCCAGAACGATGATCTCGTCGGCCTGCGGACCCGTACCCGGAATCATCCCCACAATATTCCGCGCCGGCTTCTCAATCGTCGAAATATCCACAAACCCCCGAACACTCACGCCATCCAATGCCGCCGACACGGAATGCTTCGTCTTCTCGATCCGCGCCTCAAGCGCCGACAGATCCGACATCCCCGCCGCCGCAAGCATCCCATCAGCCGTCTCTCGAGTGATATGCAGCATCGGCAATCCATTCGAGCGTCCGCCACCCCCCTGGCGACTGTACAGTTCATCCTTGTCGCCGCCACGGTTCACGATCAACACCCCAACCGCGTCCCGATCCCGCGCCCGCCGGGCCTTCGCCCGGAAAGATTGATGCCGCATCCCGAAATCAGCAAACTCCGGACCCCGACGCAGCACCAGCACCACCTTTCCGGTCACGTCAACATCCGCATAGTCGTTGTATTCCGCACCATCTTCATCGTCACTGACAATGCCGTATCCGGCGAAGACCACCTCCCCCTTAAATTGACCCGAATCTGAAAACGGAAAAGGAACAAAATCCGCATCGGGCCGAACCGGTTGCCGCGTCCGCCGACCCTTCGTCCCGATCGCCAATCGAGAGTCCTCCCCGATCTTGCGACCCATCTGAACCGTGAAGTTCTGAAAGTAGCTCCCCTCGTCACCCGCCGGTCGCACACCGTACCGCTCGAAGGCATCGGCGATATACTCGGCCGCCTTGTCGATACCCGCCTGTCCGGTCCCCCGCCCCTCCAGCGCATCGCTCGCCAGATACTCGACCCACTCGTGATACAGCGAACCCGAAAACAGCGAGTCATCCTGCGAGTGTTTGCCCTCCACCGCCACGGCGGGCAACACCCCGGAGAAAACGACACAGGCAACAACAGGTCCGAGAAATCGGCGAGAATTTCGAGCCATGGGAGTTCTCCAAAAAGAGTGTATCAAGAGTGAGTACGATTGAGTCCTGTGGAACCGGTTTCCAACCTGTGACACCGGTTTCCAAACCTGTGGAACCGGCTTCCAACCCTGTG
>CAYXGR010000523.1:0-2363 GCA_964464525.1 uncultured Planctomycetaceae bacterium | reverse complement strand
GAGCGGCTAGAAAGTGGGATTTCTTGGAACTGACAATTCTCTGCATCGGCGACGTTGTCGGCCGACCTGGTCGGACGATGGTGGCCCGTTCGTTGCCCGTATTGGGAAAACGGCACGGCTTGGACTGCATCATCGCCAACGTGGAAAATTCGGCTAACGGATCGGGCCTGACCGAATCGCTCTACGATAAGTACCTGAAATACGGCGTGGACCTCATGACGATGGGGGACCACATCTATCGCAAGAACGAGTTGCTCCCGATCCTGGAGCGGTCTGATCGGATCGTGCGACCGGCGAACTACCCGGCGGAATCGATCGGCAAGGAATTCGCCGTCTTCGAAACGAACCGTGGCGCGAAGGTGGCGGTCGTATCGCTGATGGGTCGGCTGTTCATGCGGCCGCCGTGCGATTGCCCGTTTCATGCGGTGGATCGCATTCTGTCTCGCATTCCGTCGGACGTGAAGACGATCGTCGTCGACATGCACGCCGAGGCGACGAGCGAACACGTGGCGATGGGTTGGCATTTGAATGGGCGTGTGAGCGTGGTCTTTGGGACGCATACGCATATTCCCACCGCCGACGAACGCGTTCTGGACGGCGGCACGGCCTACATCACTGACGTCGGAATGACCGGCCCGTACGACGGCATCCTGGGGCGGCGGAAGGATCGGGTTCTCAAGGCGCTGACCACGGGGCTGCCGGCGCCGTTCGACGTGGCCACGGGGGACGTGCGGTTGTGCGGGATTCTCGTCAAGGTGGACAGCGAGACCGGTCGGGCACAGCACATCGAGCGCATCTGTTTCAAGGAAGCCGAACTGGAGGACTAGCGACTAACGAGTAGCGAAAACGATGTGTGAATTGGTTCCATTCGAGCGCGATCATGGGGAGGGTGTGATCGAGGCCGTGCACTCGGTCTTCGACGAGTACGGCTTTACCTGGGAGGCCGAGGGTTATTGCCGGGATTTATACGCACCGGAAGATTACTATATTCGACCCGGTGGCATGTTCTGGACGCTGCTGGACGAGGGACGGGTGATCGGCTGCGTCGGTGTGCTGATCGATGGGCCGAACAGCGAACTGCACCGCATATATCTGCACCGCGACTGGCGCGGTCGCGGGCTGGGGCGGCGGCTGTTGGAGGCGACGATGGACTATGCCCGGCAGCGAGAGTGCGTCGCCATGCGTGCCTGGAGCGATGTGAAGCTGAAAGACGCCCACGGTCTCTATTTGAAAATGGGATTCGAGCGGCGGGGTGAACGGATCTGCGACGATCCGGACGACAGCCACGAATACGGTTTCTGGAAGGAGCCGCTGTGAGTTCGGGGAAGACCGGTTCGGGAAGGCTGCCATTCGATCCAAGCCGCGTCGTCGGTGCGAAGACGACCGGCGCGAAGACGAGCGGTGGGGACACCGGCCCGGCCACGATCAGCGTCTCGCAGTTGACGCGGATGATCAAGGGGGCGATTGAGAAGGGGATTCCGGCCGATGTTCACGTGGTGGGCGAGTTGTCGAACGTGGTGCGTTCGTCCAACGGGCATCTCTATTTCACGATGAAGGATGGGTCGAGCGAGGTTCGCTGCGTCATGTGGCGTACGCCGGCGCGATCGATTCGGTTTGACCTGAAAGACGGTCTGGAAGTCGTGGCGACCGGTTCGGTTGATGTCTATGAACCGCGCGGGCAGGTGCAACTCTACGTTCGGCGGATGGAACCGCGCGGCGTGGGGGCGCTCGAAATGGCGTTCACTCAGCTCAAGGAACGGCTGAGCAGGGAAGGGTTGTTTGACGCCGGTCGAAAACGAGCATTACCCACCTTCCCGAAGACGATCGCGGTGGTGACAAGCCCAACGGGCGCGGCGGTTCGCGATGTGATTCAGACAATCCAAAGGCGTTATCCACCGGTTCGGATCCTGGTATTCGGCGTTCGGGTGCAGGGGGATGGGGCGGCGTTGGAGGTCGCCGATGCGATTCGGCGGATCAATCACGAGCGCGGGCGGCTCGGCGGTGTGGACGTGATGATCGTCGGCCGTGGTGGGGGTTCTCTCGAGGACTTGTGGGCCTTTAACGAGGAGACCGTCGCGCGGGCGATCTACGCGAGCGAGATACCGGTGATCAGTGCCGTCGGCCACGAGATCGATTTCACAATTGCCGATTTCGTGGCGGATGTCCGTGCAGCGACTCCGACAGCGGCGGCAGAGTTGGCGGTGCCGGTGTTGGTCGAAGTATTGGATGAACTCGAGGGTCTTGATCATCGGCTGCGGCAGGGCGCCCCCCCCCCCCCCCGGGCGGCGGCGGCGTCGCCTGGCGCCCGTGGCGCGGGGGGCTCGGCTGCGCTCTCCTCCGCGACACGGCTGCACTCAACGATT
>CAYXGR010000522.1:0-2365 GCA_964464525.1 uncultured Planctomycetaceae bacterium | reverse complement strand
CTGCAAGTCCACACCCACCGCTCCCTTACGGTCGCGGCTCTGATCAATGGGTGAGGAATAAGCTAGCACGCCGAGGCTCCGAAAATGACCCGCGTAGAGTGTTATGGCCCCCCGGCACCGACAAGTAGAGCATGCCGGTGGCACCCCATGCATCACACTTTTGCATCAAGCGATTCCAGGATCGACTGCGCGGTTCGTTCGAGAACGGGGTGAACCCAGTCAGGGGCAAGTTCCGCCAGCGGCCGCATCACAAAGACCCGCTCGTGCATCATCGGATGCGGCAGCGTCAGGTCCGGTTCCGCGCGGATTTCGTCGTCAAAGCTGAGCACATCCAGGTCGATCGTCCGAGGCCCCCAGCGGATCGTTCGCTTCCGACCGAGCGAATCCTCAATGTGTTGACAGACGGCTAAGAGGCGTTCCGGATCCAGAACCGTCCCGATCCGTGCGACCGAGTTGATGAACCGAGGCTGATCCTCCGGGCCACCTTCGGGTTCGGTCTCGTACAGGCCCGATGCCGCGATCACCTCGATTTCCCGTGTACTCTGAAGCGCATTCAGCGCCGCGGCGATATTCTTTTTCCGACGGCCCAGGTTCGATCCCAGACCGATGAACGCCTCGTGCCGGACTTCGCTCACCATGTCATCCCCATGAGCCGTCGCCCGGCCTCGCCGATCCGTTCGCGATCGACCGTCAGGGCGAAGCGCACGTATTCATCACCCGCTTCCCCGAATCCGATCCCGGGAATCGCCACGATCGCAGCCTCCTCGAGCAGTTTCGTCGAGCAGGCCATCGAATCGTATCCCTTCGGGCATCGCGCCCAGATATAGAACGTCGCCCGAGGCGGATCAATCTCGAAGCCGCATTCACGCAACACCGGAACGAGCGCGTCGCACCGCTCCTTGTATAACCCGCGTATCCCGGCGATCTCCGGCCGATCGTATCCCTCGAGGGCGGCCATACCCGCTTGCTGAATGGCACCGAATGCGCCGGAATCCATGTTGCCCTTGATCTTGCCCAGTGCGGCCAGAACCTCGGCATTTCCAACCGCCAACGCGATCCGCCAGCCGGTCATGTTGAACGTCTTACTCAGCGAGTGCATCTCGATACAGACATCCATCGCCCCCGGCACCTCGAGGATCGAACGCGGCCGATCGGCGGCATCGAAATAAAGTTCCGTGTATGCGGCGTCGGAACAGACGACGAAATCATATTTCCGGGCGAGCGCGACGCACCGCTCGAAGAAATCGAGCTCGGCGACGGCGCCGGTCGGATTGTTCGGATAGTTCACAAACATCAGCGCCGTCTTGTCGAGCACGTCCGCGGGGATCGCGTCCAGATCAGGAAGGAAGCCATGCTCCCGCGACAGCGGCATAAAGACCGGCACGCCGCCGGCGAAGATTGTGGCGCTTTCGTAAACGGGGTAGCCCGGCGTAGGAACGAGGGCGATGTCTCCGGGATTGATAACCGCGAGGGGCAGATGGCCAAGCCCTTCCTTGCTGCCGATCAGGCAGGTGACTTCGCCAGCAGGATCCACCTCGACGCCGAATCGACTCTTCAGAAACGTGGCGGCAGCATCCCGAAAAACGCGATGACCGGTTCCAAGCGAGTACGGATGATTCCCGGGATCGCGGATGGCCTCGGCCATGCGATCCACGATAAATCCGGGCGTGGGCTGGTCCGGATCGCCGACGCCGAAGTCGATCACGTCCTTCCCGGCGTCGAGGGCGGCCTTTTTTTTCCGGTCGATCTCGATGAACAGATAGGGCGGCAGTCGTTCGAGCCGTTCCGCGCGCGTAAAGGACATAATTCGCACTCCGTTGCAGTAATCAGTGTCGGCATTTTCAGCAATAGCCGGTCTTCATGACAACGGATTCTAGAGAAATGGCGGAACGCCCGTCAATGCGTTCGAGTGGGGGTCGATCATAGGGGTAAAAAAACGGGTGCCCGGCTCTGATTGGAGGCAGCCAGAGCCGGACACCGTCGAGAATTAGGGATGAATGCAGGCCTTCTCGAAAAAGGCCGGGTATGGGCTAGTCGTATGTGTCGCAAGCCGCCTCAACTTAGCAGCCATCGCACCAATGGCTTTCGATTCTGATTGCCATCGACGAAACAAAGATATGATATAAGCAGGGCTGCGTGCAAATCGAAGGGGCGGCATTTTTCCAGCCGCGACATTATCGTCCTCACGCCCCATCGATTCATTCCGGGCGTCCAACCGTCGCGTTTCTCGGACGCATCGAGGCACGTTTCAAACCGCCTCGGGTCCATGACACAACGGGCGGGCCTGTGGCACCGATTTCCAACCAGTGCGCCGGGTGCCATGCTTACACGTCCCAGCCTCACCGGGACGGGTAAGCATGCCGAG
>CAYXGR010000521.1:0-2366 GCA_964464525.1 uncultured Planctomycetaceae bacterium | reverse complement strand
CATTTCTCTCTGAAATCCTCCATCGAAAATAATTCGCCGGCCGGCCCCAATACCCCTCGCAAAGCGAGCCTCATCGGATGTCGTCGGATGGGTCATTCCCTGACCCGTCGCTCATGGCCTATCCGGTTCGGCCCGATGAACGATCACTATTCAACCCAACCGGAGGACACCCCATGAATCGATCCCGCCGAACCCTGTGTGCACTGACACTCCCACTCGTCGTCCTGATGGCCCCCCTGATCGCCTTTGGGGCCGCCCTGCCCCGTGGAAATGCCGAGGCGTCCCTGCATCGGGCCTACTACCTCGAGCACGCGGCGAAGGACTATGCCGCCGCAAGGGAACTCTACGTCGGCGTACGGTCGGGCGACGCGGACGCGGCGACGAAACGGGCCGCCCGAATCGGGGCCGATCGCTGCCGGGATCAGCTCGCGGCGCGGAACTTTGCCGCCCTCATGCCGCCCGAAACGCTGGCCTATCTCGAGTTGAACCGGCCGGGCGAGATCATCGAAAAACTCGCCGAGATGCTCGGACTGACCTGCGACGACATGCGCGAGGTTCTCGCCAAGCGCCCCAGCGCCGATTCACCGGCGATGATTCACATTCCCGATGCGTTCAAGATCAGCCCGTCCCTGTTCGAGGCGTTGGCCGGTTTCGGGGGCGCGGCCGTGGCGATCACCGATTTCGACGTGGAGCACAACGGGCCGCCGTCGGGCGTTCTGGTTCTGCACCACGGCGACGTCAAGGTGCTGAAGGGGCTGATCGAGACGGCCTTTCAAATCACATCGACCGCCGAGAAGATCGGCGACCTGCCCACCTTCGGCTACGCGGTCCCACAGGTCGGCACCATCACCGGCGTCCTGACCGAGTCGCTCGCCATCGTGGGCACCAGCCGCGACCTCGTCGAGGGCGTCGTCGGTCGATTGAAGCGGCCTGAGACGCCCTCTCTCGCCTCGCGGAAGGATCTCGCCGAGGCCTTTGGAAACCGCTCGGGGGCAACGTTCTTCGCATACGGCAATCTGCACGGCGTATTCGAGCGGCTGAAGACCCATATCGGCGAGGACGACAGGGCCGAGTTCGACATGATCAACGCCATCGCCGATCTGGATCACCTGCGCTGGGCCACGTTTTCGATGGGGATCAACGACGGCAGTCTTGGTGCGAGGCTCGCGGTACGGTTCGCCGACGATCATCGCAGCATCGCCTACAACCTGATGCGGCTGCCGCCGATGTCGCAAGATTGCCTGAAACTGGTTCCGCCGAATGCGGCCGGTTTCGTCGGGATCGGCCTGAATCCGGCCCTGACTCAGGTGGTCGCGAATGCCGCGGAACAACACTCAGACGCCGAGCCGGTCGTGACCGGTTTCGACATCCCCCGCGAGTTCTTCGGGAACATTCGGGAGATCTGCGCTTTTGCCATTCCCGGAAAAGCCAAGCGTCTCGAAGGGGACGCAGATATCGATTTTATCCCCAACGTCGGCATCTTGTTCGCCGTGAATGATGCCGCCAAGTCGAAGGCACTGTGGAATCAGATCCTCACGCTGCCCGGTCTGGTCGGCGAAAATGAACCGGTCGAACCGAAGCAGGTCAAGATCGGCGGCACGCCGGTCATGGCCTATGCCATACCGGAAATCGGCAGGGTCTATATGGCCGAGCTGGACGGTTGCATGGCCTTCGGTCTGACGCGTTCGGCGATGAAGGCCACCATCCGCGCCCATAACAAGAAGAAATCGATCCTGGACGACGATGTGATGGGCAAGGCGATCGCGCGGATGCCGACGGACAGCAGCCTGATGTTCGCCGTTCACCTGGGCCGGGCACTCCAGGTCGCCGGCGGGACGGGCGATATGGAAATGGCGTCGATCGCGGGTATCGTCGCACGCTATTGTGACAAGACAGTCGCCTGGTTTGGGTTGGGGCAGGCGCCGAACGAGTTCAGCATCGAGGGGGCCGTCAGCGGGTTGCCCGATCTGAACGCGGTGCTGAAGGAGTTTTCCCCGATGCTCAAGGCGATGGCAGGGATGATTCCCGGACCTGGGGCGATACAAACGCGCATCGTCGTCAGGGAGTCTGAGGGTGAGCCCGGCCTATCATCGAGCGAGGATACCACCGAGCCAGTGGCGCCACTTTCCAATCGGTGAAGCACACGAACAGGGTGGCACTGTCAAGGAACGATCCCCTCTGGATCGTACCTTGGCAGTGGCGAGTACGGATCCTCGGGTGCCATGCTTACACGACCCGGCCGTATGGGTCGGGTAAGCATGCCGATCACCCGAGTTGCAACAGCAGCCGAGCTGTGGCACCGGTTTCCAACCGGTGCGCATGTCCCAGGCATCGTGTGCCACTGCTTCAAGCAGTGCCGAATACCC
>CAYXGR010000520.1:0-2377 GCA_964464525.1 uncultured Planctomycetaceae bacterium | reverse complement strand
GCATCTGAAGCTCCAGCGTCCGCGCCGGCAGTCCCATCGCATCCTCCATCGCCAGGCAGGCCGCGATCGAACGAACATTGTGGCTCGCGAAGGCCGGTCGAACGATGTCGGCGTTTTCCAGCATCATCCGCGCGACGTGTTCGAAGGCCATGTCTGACTGCCACTTCTCGGTGAACAGCGGGATCGGCCAGCCGTTGCGAATCGCTCCCGCCGTTTCCGAATCCCAGTAGGCCCCCTTGACCAGGCGAACGGTGATCGGCGTGCCCCGCCGGCGGGACCAGCGAATCAGCGACTCCATATCCCGTTCGCCCTCCGGCATATACGCCTGAATCACGATGCCGCAGTCGGGCCAGTCTCGAAACTCGCGCTCCATCAAGACGCGGCGATAGATTTCCAGCGTCAGATCCTTGACGGCATAGTGTTCCATGTCGATGTTGATGAACGCACCCTGATCTCGCGCGACCCGCAGGATCGGCCGCAGTCGATCCAGCACCGATGCGATCGCCCCGTCCGGATCGATGGGGTCGAACTTCGGCACGATCGCCGAGAGCTTGATCGAGATATTGACACGCGGCAGCAAACCCCAGGGCGCGCGATCGATCAGGGAGACTTCCCGCCACCCACGAGCCTCGCGGCTGAGATGCTCGATCAGGGAAATATACAGGGCCTGATGATGCCGGGCGACGCGATCGGCGATGACGGTCTCCCCCAGCACGTCCATCGTGAAGGCGGCCCCCTCGCGACGAAGCGACCGGACCGAGGCGATCGCCTCGGTCGGCGTCGATCCGGCGATGAACCGGCGGGCACCCATGCCGCATCCCAGGCGCGTCGCGCCGGCCACCATCCGGGCATAGGTCGAATCGGGTCGGCGGAACCCCAGTGCGAGCTGAATCGGCGCCGGGAGAACGGATGCTCGATTTCGTGCAACCCTTTCCCGCGGCGCTTGGAAGTAATCGCGGATGTGCCGGGCAATCGCCGTGCTGTCCTTCAAGGCGGGCAGCACCTCGATGAGCCGGAAGGCCCGAAGTTTCAGCCCATCGTCCCGCGTCAAATGGCGCATCGCCAGTTGATGCCAGAACGCCATCGAGAGAATCGACGGCGCGGCGGCCTCGGCGCGCCGAAATATTTCCCGGCCAATCCTGTGGATGTCGGTTTCGAGAGAGGCGGTCTTCATGCGCGACGGAACCATCGGGAACAACCCTTGAATGAATAAAAGTCTATAACCGCTTGGATCGTGCTGCAACGCGATTCAGGATTGTGATAATACCGGTGGTTTCCAAGCCGGCTTTAGCCGGATCGTGTTTGCCACCGACTTCAGTCGGTGGTTTGCGCCATTCGCATATCCCATCAGCCGGCTTCAGCCGGTCTTTCATAACGCAAATCCGACTGTGGCTGTTCCCAAAACGCAAGCGAGCGACAACAATCAGAGCCCCGAGCGCAAGCGAGTGGGTCCAATGTCCTGCAACCTGTTCACGCCGACCGCGTCACGAACCCACGAGAGCGTTGCGAACCAACCCCCATCGGAATACACTCACCCGAATGAACGCCCAAAACACCCAACACAATCGATGGTATCGCAACGGATGGATCGTGTTATTGGCGGTCTCTCTCATCACCCCCGGTTGCCGGGATGATCGCCGACACAACGCCGCCGAGGAAATCGAAATCGCACACATTGCCCCGCCCGTCGCCGATGATGCCACGCCCGATGGGGTGGTTATGGCGCTATTGGACGGGATGAAAACGCTCCAGGGTATTCGCGCGGCGGGAATGGGCAAACCCGGAAACCGGAAGGAGTACAATCAGACACTTGGCTCGATCATCAGCCTGATCGCCCGGGATACGATCTATCAAAAGACTCTGGATATCGCGCGGCGGGGCGCGTCTACTGTTCCGAAAGATATCACTCCATCGACCGCACACCGGCTCGTCGCCGAGTCCTGGGTCTCCATGGCGGCGCATTACGTGGATGGTTTTTCGGCTGAACCGCCCACCACAGCAATTGCCTCCACGGGCAAGGCCGCAGAGGTGCGCGTTCGCGTCGAGAACCCGCGCGAGCGGGCCATCCTGGAGAAGGTCATTCTTCCGGCAATCGGCACAGCCGACAAACTGAAGGACGGTCCGCCATCCTTGAGCGATCCGGAAACTCTGAAACGCGCTCGCGAAAAGGCCTTGGCGCACGGTTTCAATATCCCCATCGGTGCCGAATTGACGTTCCACCTGATCCCAGTGGACGGTGCCTGGCGGGTCAAGGCCATGACCATTCGGTCCTCATCCAATCCCGCCCCCACCATCGGCCCGATTCCCACGGCCACCACGACGCCGGGCACATAACACCATCCCCCCTCAATTGGCTGGGTGGCATGCCCAAGCGTCA
>CAYXGR010000519.1:0-2379 GCA_964464525.1 uncultured Planctomycetaceae bacterium | reverse complement strand
TCGTCGAAGCAGACGGCGAGGAATTGTTTGTAGAACAGGAGGCAGGTCGCGACGACCACTAGATCGAGACCGGCGAGGAGCCGGAGGTGGGCATCCGTGACGAGCAGGAAGCTGCCGAAGAGATAGCTCATCAGATCCTGGTTGTAGCCGGGTGTCTGCGATATGAAGAGGATGCCCACTGCCATGCCGACGGCCCAGAGCGCGCCGATGACGGTGTCTTCGCGCTCACGTGCGCGGAGGCTGACGAGTCCGATGATCATGGCGGCAAGCAGCGCGGCGGCGACGGCCCCGGCCATCGGATCGGCCCAGGTCCAGCCGAGGGCGGCCTGTGCGTAGCGGGCCGCGCCCATTCCGCCGAGTACGCAGTGGGCGATGCCGCCGGCGATGTAGGTGATGCGTCGGGTGACGACGTAGGTGCCGACCATGCCGCAGGCGACGGCGGCCAGCAGACCGGAGAACAGCGCATGGCGAAGGAGCGTGTTGTGTTCCTGCGTCAGGGCGTGGAAGAATTCGAACATGGCGGTCTATTTGTGGAGGTGGTCGTGATCGTGTGCGTGATCGTGATCATGTGTGTGTTCGTGCGCGATCATACGCATGTCGTGGCCGTACATCTCGCTGACAAAGTCGCCGGCGATTTCCCCGGCCGCGTGTACATCGACGCAGTGATTTACGCAGACTACCGTCTGGATGTATTTTGAGATGAAGGTGACGTCGTGCGAGACGATGACGAGCGTGAGCCGCTTGTTGAGTTCGTGTAAGAGGTCGTAGAACGCGTTCTGGGAGTGCAGGTCGAGATTGGAGGTGGGCTCGTCGAGGAGGAGCAGATCCGGCTCGCAGGCGAGTGCCCGGGCGATCAGGACGCGCTGCCGCTGGCCGCCCGACAGCGACGAGAAGGGGCGGTGCCCGGTCTCGGCCAGACCGACGGCCGCCAGCGCATCGGCCGCCACGCGCTGATGGTCGCGGCCGTAGGGGCCGATCCTCCGCGCGGAGGCGATGCGGGCCATCAAAACTACGTCCGTCGCCGTCACGGGAAAGGCCGGATCGAGCCCGGCTGACTGCGGCATGTAGCCGATGCGGGGGCGGGCGGTCTCGGGCGCCGCGCCGAAGACGCGAATCGTGCCCGCGTCGGGTTGGAGCAGGCCGAGCAGCAATTTGACGAGCGTTGTCTTTCCGCCGCCGTTGGGACCGATGAAGCAGGCGAAATCGCCGCGCGTGATGGAAAACGTGGCATCACTGAGCACCGTACCGGCACGGTCATAGGCAAACGACACTCCATCGACTTGTATCACGTTCGTATCTGACATCGTTCCCTATGAAATGTTCATCCTGAATGATCCGTGGAACCGGTTTCCAAACGGTGAGGATAATGGAGCGGCGATTTCGCAAGCACAGTATTCGGCATGCTTACCCGCCACAGTATTCGGCATGCTTACCCGGCACGAAAAGGCCGTGCCGTGTAAGCATGGCACCCGGCACCCGGCACCCGGTATCCTCATTCCTTGGTAGCCCGCGCGATCTCGGTGGCCATCTCCCACAAGTTCGCCAGGTAATCCCGCGCCAGCGGATCGACCCGGACTACCGCCCCGCCGATCGCTTCCGCCACCGCCCGGGCACTGCCCGATGCAAACTGCTCCTGCACGAGGATCAATCGAACGCCCGCCTCCCGCGCCCGCGCGATCAACGTGGCCAACTCCTTCGCGCTCGGCTCCCGCCCGCCGGTCTCGACCGCGACCTGCCGCAGACCGTAGGCGTCGCCGAGGTAACCGTATGCGGGATGATAGACGAAAAATGCCTTCCCCCGCATCGGGGCGAACAGATTGGCCAATCGGGTATCGAGGGCGTCCAGATCGGCGTGAAAGGCGAGTAGATTCCGCTCGTAGTCGTCGGCATGGGCCGGGTCGAGGCGTTTGAGGGTGTCGGCGATCGTGCGTGCCTGAACCTTTGCCAACCGGGGGCTCAGCCAGATGTGCGGATCGGGTTGGCCACCGTGATGGTGATCGCCATGGGCATGATCGTGCCGATCATGCCCGCCGAAAGCCTCCTCGTCCATCGACCGAAGCGGGATCCCCCGGCGGGTATCGACGATCTCCATCTTCCCGGCGATCTGCGCGAGTCTCGGAAGAAGCCGCTCCTCGCAGGGAACGCCGATGCGAAAAAAGACATCCGCGCTCGATAGCCGAGCGAGCTGTTTGAGGGTCGGGTCGTACGTCGCCGGAGACTGCCCGGGACCGATCAGTATGAGAACATCGGCATGCACCCCGGCGACGCGCTCCACAAAGGCGGCCTGCGGCGGAATGCTCACGGCAATGCGAACCCGGTCTTCGCCATCACGTAGCGCGGAGTCGGCATTCGGCGCGGGCGTGCCGCGATCACACCCCG
>CAYXGR010000518.1:0-2381 GCA_964464525.1 uncultured Planctomycetaceae bacterium | reverse complement strand
AGCGCGTCGATCCCGCACTCCGCAAGCTGACCCGATCGCGATCCGTGGGCGATAAACCGGTCCGCGGGCATACCCAGCAGGACCACCCGGCTCGTGTCGAGGCCCAACTCGCGTGCCGTCTCCAGCACCGCCGAGCCGAACCCCGCCGAGATCGAGTGCTCCTCGACGGTGATGACCGGTCCTCCTCGCATCAGGGCGTCCGAGACCATCTCGCGATCGATCGGCTTGGCGAAGCGGGCATTCACCACGTTCGTCTCGATTCCATCGGCGGCGAGCAGATCGGCCGCATCGAGCGCCGCCCGGCAGGGAGCGCCATAGGCGAGGATCGTCGCGTCGCTGCCATTGCGCAGCCGAAGCGCCTGGCCGACTTCGAAGGCAGGTGTAGGCACCTCCCCCATCAGGGGTTCGGGGACCGCGTCCCTCGGGTAACGCAGTGCACTGGGAAGATTCAGCCGAAGCGCCAATCGCAGCGCCTCGATCATCTCCTCGCCGTCGCCCGGCGCCATGAGCACCATGTTGGGCATCGCCCGCAGAAAGGCGATGTCCAGAAAACCGTGGTGAACCGGGCCGTCGCCACCGACCAGACCCGCCCGATCCATGGCAAAGACGACCGGCAGGCCCTGAAGCACCACCTCCTGAAAGATCTGGTCGAAGGCCCGTTGCAGAAAGGTTGAATAGATGGCCACGACCGGTCGCTGCCCCGCCTTGCACATCCCCGCGGCGATATCGACCGTCCCGCTCTCGGCGATCCCGCCGTCGAGGAATCGATTCGGGTAGGCCTTTTGGAACAGGTTCAAACCAGTGCCGTCGGGCATCGCGGCGGTCAATGCATAAATTCGATCGTCTTCTTTCGCCAGACGGATCATCGCGTCGGCGAAGGCCGCTGTATAATTCCGCCCGCTGCTCTCGATCTCCACACGGCAGCCTTCCACCTTGAACGGCTTGGGGCTGTGGAACCGCGTCGGCTCGGCCTCGGCGAAATCCGCACCCCGACCCTTCTCGGTGTGAACGTGCAACAGCACCGGTTGGTTCACGTCCTTCAACCCCTCCAACAGTTCGACGAGATGGCCGACGTCGTGCCCGTCCATCGGACCGACATAGATAAAGCCCAACTGTTCGAAGATCTGATGGGGCGAGACCGTCGCCTTCAGGCCCTCTTTCAGATGATCCAGCGCGTCGAAGGTCGCCCGGCCCACCAACGGCACCTGCGGAAGATACTTCTTCACGCGCTTTTTCAATTCTTCATAGGTGCGGCTGACACGAAACTTCGCCAGGTGTTTGGCCATGCCGCCCTGTGTCGGCGCGATGCCCATCGAATTGTCATTCAGGACCACCAACAGTTGCCGGCTCAGAGTGCCCGCCTGGTTGAGCCCCTCGAAGGCGACGCCATTAAAGATACTCGCGTCGCCCACAACCGCGACCACCCGCTGGTCGCTCCGCTCGATCGCATACCCCCGAGCCATTCCCGTCGCCGTGGCGATCGCCGTTCCCGCGTGGCCGACGTTGAACAGATCATATTCGCTTTCGTCGACATTCGGAAATCCGCTGAGGCCGCCGGGCTTCCGAAGGGTTTCGAATCGATCGTTTCGGCCCGTCAATATCTTGTGGACATAGGCCTGGTGACCGACGTCCCAAAGCAGACAATCTGACTTGAAATCGAAGACCCGATGCAGTGCGATCGTCAATTCGACCACGCCCAGGTTGCTGGCCAGATGGCCGCCCTGGTGGCTGACGACGCCGATGATCCGCTGGCGAATCTCGCCCGCGAGCGCCTCCATCTGCGGCACCGACAGCTTCCGCAATTGGGCCGGTGATTCAATACCCTGAAGAATCTTGTTCATATCATGCTCGCCTCTCGATAACACGTATCGGGTGCCATGCTTAAACGTCACGGTCGGGTGGCATGCCCAAGCCCCAAGGCGCGGGCATGGCGTAACGGGACACCATGCATCATCTCAAGACCGACGCGCCGCCGCATATTTCGCCAGCGCCGCCAAACGGGAACCCGCCGATCCCAACGGCGCCAACGCCTCGACTGACCTTTCCGTCAATTCTCGCACAAGTATGCGGGTCCGATCCACGCCCCAAACCCGCGGATAGGTCTGTTTGCCCGCGTCGGCGTCCTTCCCGGTCGCCTTGCCCACCTCTTCTATACTCCCGGTCACATCCAACAGGTCGTCTGCCGCCTGAAATGCCAGGCCCAGATGCCATCCATAATCAGACAGGGCCTCACTTATGTTATTATCGGCCCCGGCGGCGATCGACCCCAAGCGGCAGGCCGATTGGATCAGTCGGGCGGTCTTGGCGGCGTGAATACGCTCTACGACCGCCTTTTCCGGCGGCCCGGCCTGTTCTTCGAGGTCCATCTGTTCCCCACCGAT
>CAYXGR010000517.1:0-2393 GCA_964464525.1 uncultured Planctomycetaceae bacterium | reverse complement strand
GGTGCTGGGTTGCGGCCATCGGTGGTGCTGTGGCACCGGTTTTCAACCGGTGTGTACTTTTTTTTCTTCTTAAATTTTGACGTTTTGACTTTTCGACTTTTCGACGTTTAAGCCCATCTCCATCCCGCGCAATCGCGCCACTTCGACGCAATCTTTGTCCCCGCGACCCGACAGATTGATGACGAGGGTATGAGCGTGGTCCATCTTCGGGGCCAGCTTGACCACGTGAGCCACCGCATGGGCCGATTCCAGGGCCGGGATGATCCCCTCGGTGCGACTGAGCAGTTCGAAGGCGTCCAAAGCCTCTGCGTCGGTCGCGGAGACATATTCAACCCGACCCGTTTCCGCCCAATGTGCGTGTTCCGGACCGACGCCGGGGTAGTCCAGCCCCGCTGAGACCGAATGGACCGGCAGCGTCTGGCCGTCCTCATCCTGGAGCACGATCGTCTGCATCCCGTGGAGTACGCCGGATCGGCCCATGGCGATCGTCGCGCTGTGCCGGGCATCCAGCCCCTCTCCCGCCGCCTCGACGCCGATCAATCGGACGCCCTCGTCCTCGATCATCGGGTGAAATATCCCCGCCGCATTGCTGCCGCCGCCCACACAGGCCACGACCGCATCCGGCAATCGATCCGTCGCCGCCAACATCTGGCGGCGCGTCTCCCGGCCGATCACGGCCTGAAGATCCCGCACGAGCATCGGAAAGGGGTGCGGCCCCATGACGGAGCCGATCACATAGTGGGTCGTATCGACCGAGGCGATCCAGTCCCGCATGGCCTCGTTGATGGCGTCCTTGAGCGTCTTCTGACCGGTCTCGACGGAGACGACCCGTGTACCGAGCAGTTCCATGCGATAGACATTCAGCCGCTGACGGCGGATGTCCTCGGCCCCCATATAAACGACACAGTCCAGCCCGAGCACGGCTGCGGCCGTCGCCGTCGCCACACCGTGCTGGCCCGCCCCGGTTTCGGCGATGATCCGCCCCTTGCCCATACGACGGGCCAGGATCGCTTGGCCGAGTGTGTTATTGATCTTGTGGGCCCCAGTGTGGTTGAGATCCTCCCGCTTGAGGTAGATTTGTGCCCCACTGAGGTGTTCGCTCAGTCGCCGGGCGAAGTAGAGGGGGCTGGGGCGGCCGACGTAGTCGGTGAGAAAGTGCTCCAGTTCGGTCCAGTAATCCGGATCGACCCGTGCCGCCGCGTAGGCCTCCTCCAGTTGGCGAACCGCGGCCATGAGCGTCTCGGGGACGAATTGCCCCCCGAATGGTCCGAATCGACCCGTCGAATCGGGCCAGATCGGGGTAGATGGGTTGGAATGGGCCATGACACGCTCCTGAGGGTGGGGATCCACACGCGTGGACCCGCCAGCCCGGATGATAGTGCGAATGGGATGGGGGTGCCAAATGCCTCCGAGAAACTGTGTATTGACATGGCCGCAAAACCGATATGATGGGGACAATGCCGAGCAATTCCTCATATGAGTTCGAGACTGCCGAAACGTTTCATTCTCCGACCGTCCGCCAGCTCTCCATCTTTCTGGACGATCGCGTCGGGGCTCTGATGCGATTGATCCGGGTGTTTGAAGGGTCTTCGGTGCGAATCGTCGGGATGTCGATCGTCCACGCCATCGATTGCGCGATCGTGCGCATCCTCTGTGACGACAACGATCAGGCTTGCCAGATTTTGAAGGAGAAATCCTTACCCTTCAGCGAGACGGAGTTGATCGTCGTGGAGGTTCCGACCGGGCACGGTCTATTGTCCATCTGCGGTGCCCTGATCGCCGGCGAGGTCAACATCGACTACGCCTATCCGCTCCTGACGCGCCCGACCGGCCGAGCCGCGTTGGCAATCCATGCCGATGACATGGAGACGGCGGCCCAATTGCTCAGGGATCGAAAATTCACGGTCATGTCCGAGGACGACCTGGGCCCCGGCCCGGTTCGATAGACCCATCCGATCCCCGATCCCCGAGCCCCGAGCCCCGAGCGCAAGCGAGCGGGCTTCCGTTCGTCAGGATCAGTCGGGACCATGACAGAATCCGCGGATTCTCTTGTCGGCTTCAGCCGGCAGTTTTCTGTTTGCCACCGACTTCAGTCGGTGGTGGACGCCATGGGTAACTCCCCTCAGCCGGCTTCAGCCGGGCTTTCATGATTCGAGCACCGGTATGGGTGCCCCATCCTTTCTCAAAAAATAGGGTGGGGAACAAGCGACGGGACTCCGAATTGAATCCATGTAGGGAGTCATGCACCCGGATCAACCATCCGATCCATCTGTCGACGCGCGTAGGCTTCACACCTCGGCCCCGGATCCCTTGATCCAACGCGCGATCCATGGCAGGATAACCCCTTCCCGGGCGATTAGCTCAGTTGGCTAGAGCACCTCGTTTACACCGAG
>CAYXGR010000516.1:0-2401 GCA_964464525.1 uncultured Planctomycetaceae bacterium | reverse complement strand
GGCATGCTTACCCAGCACGATAAGGCTGTGCTGTGTAAGCATGGCACCCGGCAGCGAGCACCGGCAAGCAGAGCTTGCCGGTGGCACCCTATGCGTATGAATTGTCCATCTCTTATCCTTGGAGGGTGATTGGGCACGAGAGTATGTGGATAATGAATGATAGCACTACGACAAAACCCGTGATGGAACCCCGAGTCGAGCCTTCACAAACGCCATACAAGGAGGAGCCGTCCGGGCCGGTGGGGCGGAGCGAGCGGCGGATCGATGGAAAAGACAAGGTGACGGGGGCGGCGCTGTATGGGGCGGACTTGTTTTATGACCGAGCGGAGTGCTTTGCTTCGGTGGTTCGGTCGGAGTGCGCCCACGGGAAGGTGCTGTCGATCAAGAAAGACAAGGCCCTTGCCGTTCCCGGCGTGCTGGCCGTTTATACCCACGGCGATATGGAGGGGACCAATCGGCAGGGGCTGATCCATCGGGACCATCCGGTTCTGGCCGAGGATCGGGTGCTCTATCGCGGGGATGCCGTGGCGCTGGTGGTGGCGGAGACGGAACAGGCGGCATGGCGTGGGCGTGATGCGGTGGAAGTCGAGTACGAGGCGTTGCCGGTGGTGGGGGACATGGACGCCGCGCTGGCGGCCGATGCGCCGCGGCTTCACCCCGATGGAAACATCATGGGCGGCAAGCGGATCCGCAAGGGGGATGCCGAGGCGGCGCTGGCGGCGAGCGACGAAGTTGTGAGCGAGACGTTTGTCACGCAGACGGTGGACCACGCCTTTCTCGATCTGGAGGCGGGGATTGCCTGTTGGGATGGACTCGAACTGACGATCCACGCGTCGGGACAATGGGCCCACGAGGAGCGTCGGCTGACTGCCCTGGCGCTCGGGCTGCCGATGGAGCAGGTGCGGATCATCACACCGGCGACGGGCGGGGCCTTCGGGGGGCGAGAAGACATCAGTATTCAAATCATGCTGGGCATGGCGGCGATGCTGCATCCCGGCCGGACGATCGCGATGCGCTACAGCCGATCCGAATCCATGCGGGCGCGACACAAGCGGCACGCCCTGCGGATTCACTACACGCTCGGCGCGACGGCTGACGGCACGATCACGGCGGCGAAGATCACCGTCTATTCCGACGAGGGGGCCTATGCCTCGACCGGGCCGGCGGTGCTGCGGAAGGCGGCGAGCCACTCGACGGGGCCGTATCGGGTGCCGAATGTGCACGTCGATGTCTATGGCGTGTTCACGAACAACAACCCGACGGGTGCGATGCGGGGGTTCGGCGCCTGTCAGATGGCGATCGCCTACGAAGGGATGATCGACCGGCTGGCGGGGCGGCTGGGGATGGACCGGGTGGCGCTGCGTCGGATGAACCTGATCCGCAGCGGGGAGGCGGTGACGACGGGGCAGCGGATTCCGCTGTCGACGGCGGAGGAGTGCATGGACGCGGCGCTGGGGCGATTTGAAGTGCGGCGGGAGAAGGATGCACCGCTGGCGGCGCACGAGCGGCGCGGCTGGGGGATGAGCGTGATCTGCTTCGGGCTGGGATACGGTGACGGGTTTCCCGATGCGAGCCGGGCGAATGTGCGGTTCGGCAAGAAGGGGCGGCTGGAGGTGCTGACCGGGGGGGTGGAGTATGGGCAGGGCTTGCTGAATATGGCGGGTCAGATCGCGGCGGAGGAGCTGGGCCTGCCGTTCGACGCCGTCGATGTGATCTGGGCCGATACGGGGCGGACACGGGAGTCGGGTTCGTCGTCTGCAACGCGACAGACGTATTTTACGGGCAACGCGGTTCGGATCGCGGCGAGCGAGCTTCGGGAGAAGGTGCTGGATGTTGCGGGGAAGATGTTTTGGGTGCATCCGCACGAGCTGGACCTGAGCGAGGGGCGGATCGTCGGGCGATTTGATCCGTCGATCGAGGTGGCAATCGGAGAGGTTGTCAAGGAGGGCCGAAAGCGGGGCTACACCCTGGAGGGGACGGGCATCTTCAAGCCGCGGACGGTCTGTGAGAATTATGACACGGGTCAATCTCCGCGTTCGTTCATCACCTATCTGTTCGCGTCGCATGTCTGTCAGGTGCGGGTGGATATCGAGACGGGGGAGGTGCGGGTCGAAAGGCATATTGCCTGTCATGACGTGGGGCGGGCGATCAACCCGCAGTCGGTCGCCGGTCAGATGGTCGGCGGGGCGACGCAGGGGATCGGGATGGCGCTGATGGAGGAGGTGGTGATGGACGAAGGGCGGATGATGAATCCGAACTTCACGGATTATATATTGCCGACGTTTCGTGACGTGCCGGAGATCGAGACGGTGATATTGGAGAACGACGATCCCGGCGGGCCGTTCGGGGCGCGGGGCGTCGGCGAGCCGCCCTTGATCGCGGCGACGCCGGCGGTGCTGAA
>CAYXGR010000515.1:0-2409 GCA_964464525.1 uncultured Planctomycetaceae bacterium | reverse complement strand
AAGAAGAAGAAGAAGAAGAAGAAACGACCGGCGGGACGCCGATGCTCCCCACCTGTCAAAACGAATGGAATGGACCACTTGGGATCGGGGATGGGAATATTGGATCGACGATCGGGTTTCGGATTGGATGCCCGAGGTGTGTGTTGTCAGGTTCATCAGGCGGCGATAGGTTTTCGGGATGCCCGACGCCTCGATTCAGGAATCCGACGCATCCGTGTCATTCGAACCTGTTGCCCGAACTGCTTCGAACTTCTATCTGGTCGCGGCGGCGATGGTGGCGGCATGCGCGGCGGTCGCTCGAGGGCCGGACGGCGTCGAGTTGCTACCGGTCTGGGCGGCGTCGGCGCTGCAACTTCCGGCGCTGGTGTTATGGCTGAAGAATCGGTGTCGCCCGAGGCGATCCGGGCAAATCGATAAGGGAAGCATCGAGCCGTGGCTGACGATCGTCGTGGTCGCGGGAGCGTTCGGCGTGGCGATCCTTCGAAGAGACGCCGGCCTGTTCTTCCTCGGGACGACTCTGTTCATCGCCGGCGGGCTGCTGCTCGACGGTCTCGCGCGGCTCACCCAAAAAGTTGACAACTATATTGATAAACCGCTCGAACTGCTCCGTGTCTTTTTACGCCCCTGGGGTCTGTTGATCGCCGCGGCGACGGTGCTTCTGACGCTACCAATAGCCACGCGATCGGGCGTTCCGGACTACGCGCACAACTTCTGGAACCATGTGCTGGACAACGCATTCGCTGCCGTCGGAGCGGCCTGCCTGGTGGGAAACACGGTCTACGGCTTCACCCATGAATACACCCGGTTCGGGCAGGCGGTGCTGTTGCTCACAACGCAACTGGCGGGCATCGGATTCTGCGCGATCGGGCTGGCGATCGTCGGACCCTATCTATCGCGGCGAATCCGCCTGCGCCGGGTATTGCACGTCGCCTTCGGACTTCAAGTCATGGCCTTCTTCGTGCTGTGCCTCGCGCGTTCGGACCATACATCGCTCTGGGACGGTTTGTGGAATGCCGTCGTGCATGCGGGCAGCGCCCTGTGGAACAGCGGTCTGGTCATCCGAGACGACGGCTTCGAGTTTCTGCACTCAAACCGGGTGAGCTTTGTCTGCATCACGATTCTGGCGACTGCCGGCTCGCTCGGTCTGCCGGTGATTTTGAGTCTGATCCGCGGCCGATCGAAAACCAAGCCGGCGCGAAACGAGACAATCCCCATTCGCCGATTACCTCAATTCGAGGCGGCGATCGCCTTGGCACTACTCTTCTTCGGTGCGTTTTTTCTCTTCTATTTCGAGACACCGGGTGCCCTTCCGGACGCATGGATTCCCGATCGACCCTTCGATCTGGGCGAACATCGGATCGCCCTCCGCGACGAGACGGGCCATGCCCAACGCTGGCGTCGAGCGGTGTATGTCTCGGCCCTGCTTCGTTCGGCTGGGATGCACGCAATTCCGATCTCCGAGGGGGCACTCTCCCGGCCGTCCTGCGGTCTTGTGCTCGTGTGGATGTTCTTGGGCGGCTCGGCCGGCGGAGTCGCAGGGGGGATTCGCACGACCGCAATCCTGCTGCCGGCCCTCTGCGTCCTATATGGACGGCGTTCATGGGCTGAACATCCCGGAGGAGTGGCGGTGCGGCGGTTGATCCTGTCTTGCGTGCCGATCTTCGTCTTCGCATGGCTCTGCATCCATGTGATCGCCGCGTTCGCCCTCCTGTCGGGGAGCGATGCGACGGTTCACGAAGCCGTATTCGAGACCGCAACGGCCCTTGACGGAGTCGGGTTTTCGACGGACTTGACCCTCCATTTGACGCCGGGTGGGCGATTGGCGATGATCGCCCTCTTTGTCGTCGGTCGATGGCTTCCGATCATCTTCTGGTTGTATGTGTCGGATCGCATTGCCCGGACTCTCGGCAGGCCCTGAGTCGGCGCGTCCATTCATCGTGTGGGCTGGACATCTCCGTCGGGCTGGTCGGTGAAAACGGACACAGATAACCCTTCAGGTCTCGTATTGAGACGCGAATCGATAAGATATGATTATAGGATAAGCATGGTTACACGGGTGGCGTTATGTGTGGCGTTGTCGGTGATGTGCCTCCACGGCTGCGCCGAGCCTCCACGACTGGCACCACGCGAGCAGTCTCGTCTGAAAAAGGTCCATGAACGGCAGGGGACGCTGCGCATCGAGGGGATCGGCCCGATCCAAGGCTTTGCCCGTGGCCGGGACAACACCTTCATGCATTGTCTGGAACTGGTACTGGACGGTCTGGGTCGGAAGATCGGTTACGACGAGCTGATGGGCGTCAGCGGGATGGCCTTTCGTATGCAGTTCCGGGTCGATCGCTGGGATGTGGGAAACTCCGATCCACTGGTGGGCGAATCGTGTCTCGAACCGCTTTTTGCAGCGATCGGCAT
>CAYXGR010000514.1:0-2428 GCA_964464525.1 uncultured Planctomycetaceae bacterium | reverse complement strand
GCTCCCTCACGGTCGCGGCTCTGATTGAAGCGGCACCGCTTCAAATGTCTGGTGAGAAATGCGGGGATGGCTGTCAACGCGACACACGTCCGAATAACCTCGATATCGATGCAATCTTTTGACGAGATTGTCTCATCCCGGCTCCGATCACGCCGATGAGAGAAATGAATCCGGATCACCCTCGCATGCGATTGCTCAGGTGGGCCGCGCGAGCCGGGGCCGGGTATCGGGAGGCCGCAGATGAACACCATCGCACATTCCCTGCCACATCACGTGGGACCGTCCCCCTTCGGACCGGGCGGATCGTTCACCAACTTTGAATCGCTGAGCCGACTGCAGGCCGAGCGGCATGCCAACGCTGAAATCACCATCGAGACGACCGAAGGAGACCGCGTCAGCCTCTCGGCGAACATAGGTCAACGGGCGTCCTTCGAACGGTATAACGCCCGTGGGCAATTCGAGGGTGGAGAAAGCCGCCAACATAGCCAGTCTCGCGAATTCAACTTTTCGGACGCGATTCAGATCCGCGTCGAGGGCGACTTGAACGAGTCCGAACTCGCCGACATCCGCAAGATCATCGGCGCCCAGGGAGAACTGCTATCGGACTTCCTCAAGAAAGGCGAAATTGAGGATGACTTCGCCAAGGAACTCGACTTCGGCAAACTGGGAACGATCGCCGGCGTCGACGCATCGTTCGACGTGGCACAACGCATCGACGTGGCCCGCCAATTCAGCGGCATCCGATTCGAGGGCGATGGCAAGGATCACGAAGACGATCACGATCATGACGACAAGAAGATCAACCGGCACGGCGTCGACAAGCTGATCGGCAAGCTGTTCAACACGCTCAACGAACACTCGGACAACCCGGAAAAGATCGCCGGGAAGCTGCCGAAGCTGATCGGCAAGTTGTTCAATAAGATCGGCGGCGAACACGGCTTCGGCTCGCCGAAGCAAAAGCTCGCCGAGCAGATCACGAATCGATTTCTGAACGTTTTGGATGCCTTTGTCGCCAATCCGGGCGGCAACCTACCGGGTGATGACACGCCGAACGGCCCCACCATCGGCGCACCACCGCTCGATGCACCGACCAGAACGCCGGACAGCCTCACCAGTCAATCCGATACGATCAGCAAACCGGCGCCGAATTCGACGCCGGCGGAACTCCAGACACCCGGTAACGCCGAAACGCCGTCCGCACCGTCCAAAGGCGTGACGCAGCTCAACGTCGAACAGCAATTCTCCAGCGAATTCCACGCCCATCTGGATTTCAGCTTTAGAAGGAATGGCGGGGCTACCCTCGGCGAAACGCCGGTCAATCCCGCCGTCGACGCACCGGTCACACAGCCCAAGCCCGCACCGCAAGACCTCCCCGGCGTGGAGTTCGTCAATCCTACCACGCCGTTCGTACCGAATATCGCCGCCACTCCGACGACCGGTCTCCCGCCGTTGGGCACGATCGCCGACACCCTCAAGCCGAGCCTCTCGACGCTGCTCGATAGGCTGCAAGGCGCGCCATCGGGCCTGAACACTCCGACCGCGGGATCAACCACACAGCCCTCGGTCCTCTTCGGCACGCCGCGCCCCGGTCTTCCAACGGTTCCGAACGAACCCGCGCCAACGACACCCGGCATTCCAACCGAGTCGATCCTCAACCTGCTCAACAGGCTTCAGTCACCGAATAACACACCCGGTCTCACACAGCCGAGCGTCTCCTTCATCGCCTGAACATCGCCTCGTGCTTCCGGATAATCACACCCGCTCAGTTCATTTCGCTATTAGTCATTCGCTATTCACTCCCCTCCCTCCAAATGTTCAAGTACGAGATGGATTACCATCAGGTGCATTTCCTGGATGTGGGCCGACTCGGGTGCGTCGGTCGTGAAGGCCAGATCGCACAGGGCTTCCGCCGCGCTGCCGGGCGGACCCAGCAGGCCGATCGTGACGAGACCGGACGCACGGCCCTGCTCGAGGGCTCGGACGACGTTGGGGCTGCGGCCACTGGTCGTCAGTGCGACCAGCACATCCCCGACCGAGCCCAGGCCGAGAACCTGACGGGCGAAGACTTCCTCGTAGCCGAAGTCGTTGGAGATGCAGGTGATCGCCGTCGGGTCCGACGCAAGGCAGACCGCCGCCAGCGGGGCCCGATTGCTACAGAATCGCCCGATCATCTCCTCGGAAAGGTGGAGGGCCTCGGCGGCCGATCCGCCGTTCCCGCAGGTCAAAACCTTGTGACCCGCGGACAGGGCCGACTCGATCGTCGACGCGATGCGCTCGACGGTGTCGGCCGAGTCGATCATACATTGCAACGAGGCGATATGCCGCGCGATCGAGCGTTGAATGGGTGTCTGTTCTGGCATCTTTTCTCCAATCATCCCCCACTATGGCAGCGGGGTATCTTGGACACTCAGTGGATTCCAGTCAATTC
>CAYXGR010000513.1:0-2428 GCA_964464525.1 uncultured Planctomycetaceae bacterium | reverse complement strand
CTACGCCTGAGGACCCATCCTGCGCATGTTGACACAACCACCGCCCCCTTGACGTTTTTCATAAACCGTGTTCATATAAAAGGTTCTTGATAAGCTGGGCGGCTTCGCCAAGTGAATCCTGCAAACGATGAGTGAACTGAATCAACACAAGAGTGCATCCCATCCGAACCGCCAATCCTTGATGAGAGGTTCTCACGATCATGACGCGCATGACTCAATCCTCGCCTTCACGCGGCGATCTGTTACACAAATGGAGCGTCCGCGATTCCATGGAACTCTACAACGTGGGCCAGTGGGGGGCGGGTTTTTTCGCCATTAACCCGCAGGGCCACCTTTCCGTCACCCCGCGCGGACATGAGGGGCCGAATTTCGATCTGAAGGAATTGGTGGACGAGTTGCGGCAGCGCGGGATCGAGTTACCGATGCTGATCCGCTTTTCCGACATTCTCCGTGCCCGCATCGACCAGATGAACGAGGCCTTTGCTCGCGCCTTCGAGGAGTATGAATACACCGGCGCGTACATGGGTGTCTACCCGATCAAGGTCAACCAACAGCGCCACGTGGTGGATGAGATCGTTCGGTATGGCAAGCCTTACAAGTTCGGTCTGGAGGCTGGCTCGAAACCGGAGTTGCTGGCGGTCATGGCGATGCTCGAGTCGCGCGAACCGCTGATCATCTGCAACGGCTACAAGGATGTTGACTATATCGACATGGCCTTATGGGGCACAAAGCTGGGCCAGTCCATCATCATCGTGGTGGAGGAGTATTCCGAACTGCGGCGCATCCTGGATCGTGCGAATGTGTTGAACGTTACGCCGAAGATCGGCTTTCGCACCAAGCTGTCTGCTCGGGGTGCGGGGCGGTGGCAGGAGTCGGGCGGGGCAAAGTCCAAGTTCGGCCTGTCGGTCACGGAGATGCTCCGTGGCGTGGAACTGCTCGAGCGGGAAGGAATGCTGGACAACCTCGTGCTGACTCATTTTCATCTGGGTAGTCAGATTACCAATATCCGATCGATCAAGGATGCCCTGGCCGAGGCGTCTCGAATCTATCTCGAACTCTCCAAGATGGGAGCCGGGCTGACCTATTTCGATGTCGGTGGCGGGATGGCGGTGGATTATGACGGCAGCTCCAGCAACTTCGCTTCGAGCGCCAACTACGGCATGGACGAATATGTCTGCGACGTGGTGGCGGCGATCAGCGAGGCGTGCAACGCGGCCGAGGTTCCACATCCGATCATCGTGACGGAGTGCGGCCGGGCGATCACCGCGTATCACTCCGCTCTGATCTTTAACGTGCTGGGCGTGACGGAATTGGCGCAGGAGGCGGTGCCGCAGTCGTTGCCCGAGGAGGCTCACAACGTCCTGCACAACATGCTGGAGACGCACGACTCGATCACCATCAAAAACTTCCAGGAGGCTTATCACGACGCATTGGCCTTTCGCGACGAGGCGATGAGCCTTTTCAAGCTTGGCTACCTGACGCTGAAGGACTGCGGCGTCATGGAATCCATCTTCTGGTCGGCCTGTCGGAAGATCCTTCGCATTATGGGCGAGAAGGATTACGTGCCGGAAGAATTGAAGGGCCTTGAGGCCCAGCTTGCAGATACCTATGTCTGTAATTTGTCGATATTTCAATCCGTTCCCGACTGCTGGGCCGTCGGTCAGTTGTTTCCCATCATGCCGATCCATCGCCTGGACGAACAACCCGTCTGCCGAGGCACCCTTGCCGATATCACCTGCGACAGCGACGGCCGGATTGACAAGTTCATCCACATGCGCGATGTGAAAAACGTTCTGGAACTCCATCCGCTTTGCGATGACGAGTACTATCTCGGCATCTTCATGACCGGCGCCTATCAGGAGATTCTGGGCGACATGCACAATCTATTCGGAGATACCAACGCGGTTCATGTCAGCATCAAGGAGGATGGGCAATACTTCGTGGATTATGTGGTCGATGGGGATACGATTGAGGATGTTCTGCATTATGTGCAGTTCTCGACGGAGACGCTGGTTGCTCGGCTGCGATGTAACGTCGAGCGGGCCCTTCGGGAAAAAAGGATCAATTTCAGTGAATCCGCTGAACTGCTCCGCAGCTATGAACGAGGGCTCAAGGGTTATACCTATCTTCAGGGCGGCGGGAAGTCTTGACCCTACCCACTCATGGGAGGGCGATGCTGCCCATCCGAAAAAAAAGAAACCGGCGAGATGCCGATGATCCCCGGGTTGGGAAAAAGAAGAAACGACCGGCGGGACGCCGATGCTCCCCAATTCATTTGTTTCCCATAATGTCCATATGGACTATTCGGACTGCAATTGGCCTCTGCTACCCGGGGTATAATGGCTGAATGGCCCAGATCTTCGGTGGTGCATCGCTTCCGAAATGACGATAAGCACTTGATGTTGCTGGGCTTAAGAATGTGTGGCAG
>CAYXGR010000512.1:0-2430 GCA_964464525.1 uncultured Planctomycetaceae bacterium | reverse complement strand
ATGACCACCACCCCAAATATCGCGAAATTCAATTACCGGACCCCCTCCCAAAACCGCCCGTTTTCTCAGTTATTCTCACTTTTTCCCACGGATTCCCACCAACATGCAGGCAAATTCCCACGTATTCCCACCAAAATCGCCCAAATTCCCACTTATTCTCACTTTTTCCCACGGATTCCCACTAATTCCCACCGCCCGAAAAGCGGACCTTGGCGACATAACTACAGCAACAATAACGAGATATGAATACAAATCTCATTCACAACCCCCCGCGGAAAGGAAAAAAACGGACTCAACACCTGAGCCCTTTGGCGAAAATTGGATACTCGCGACTGGAAATGCTTCGAACGACACCTGCCCATTGTGTCATGGACCCGACAGGGCGATCTCCGTTTGACCGAACCGCCGGAAGTGTCGTATCGTTCTACCCTTGGAAAATGTCCGGTCACCCCAGGCAGGGGTGGTCAACCGATATAGGACGTGACATACAGGTTTTCAAGACCCTTCAGAGGGGGGACCATCGAAACGTCGAAATGAATAGAAGTGGGATAGGATGCTCGGTCCAGAACAGACCAGCGGAAAGATGACCGGCGGGACGCCGATGCCCCCCATCCGTCTCATCAATAGTGCAAGAGTAAAAACCCTTTAGTGGACCCCGGAAAACATGGCCAGCCCCAAAACACCCGCTGAAAAACCGCCCGTCGACGGCACTCAACCCCCGCCCGACGGGGTTCGGGATACGATCGAATCCGTCGTCGTGGCCCTGATTCTGGCCTTTGTCTTCCGGGCATTTATCGTCGAGGCCTTCGTCATCCCCACCGGCTCGATGGCGCCCTCCCTCTACGGCCAACATGGTCAGCATCGCTGCGATGCCTGTGGCTACTCCTTTGCCTACGGCATCCGCGAGCCGATGCGAGATTCCAACGGCAACCCGGTCCCTGGCACCCTGATCGCCAACGGCCGGCTCCAACGCGTGAACCTGCGCTGCCCGAACTGCGACTGGGAGGGTGCGGGCAACCGCGATCTGAACAGCCGACCGGAGAATCGGATCGTGCCGGATTCGGGCGATCGGATCCTCGTCCTCAAGTGGCCCTACGACATCGGCGGCGACTGGCTGGGGCCGAAGCGCTGGGATGTCGTGGTCTTCAAAAATCCGCAGGATGGGGAGATGAACTTCATCAAGCGCCTCATCGGTCTGTCCGGCGAGGTGCTCGAGATCATCAATGGCGACATCTACACCGCCCCCATCGACACGGTGCGGGACGATATCATCGATGCATTGCGCAAGCCGCCCGGCTCCTATCACCCCAACGAGCGTCGTCTGAACGACGAACAGGCCGAGGCCCTCGCGAAGGTGCTGAAGATCCGCCGCAAGACGGCCGTCGCGCAGGAATCCCTCTGGATGCTGCACTACGATCACGACTTCATCCCGCGCCGGGCCGGCCGGATGGGTTTTGATCCGCCCGCCTGGCAAGAGGTTGGGGGCACCGACAACGCGGCCTGGGACGCTCAAAAACCGGTCGTCCGCTTTAAGCCCGTGGATGATCAGGCCCACTGGCTACGGCTCGGGGGCCGGCGAATTCAGGATTCATACGGCTACAACAACGTCAACATGCCGTTTGGCGCGAAAGACAGCGCCATCAACGTGGGCGACGTCCTGTTGAAAATGGTTTTGTTCCCGGGCGCGGGCGAAGGAGAGATCATCTTCCGCCTCCAGAAAGGCCCGGATCATTTTCAGGTCCGGCTTTCTTCGGACGGCAAGGTTCGACTCGAACGCCTCACCCCGCCGGGCCGGCACGGTCTCTGGAGCGAGATCAAGAAGGCTCAGATCGATCCACTTCAGTCGGGGAACCCCTTGCAGATCGAATTTGAAAACCTCGACTACCGCGTCGCCCTGCGCATCAATGGATCGGAAGTCGTCTGGACCGACGACACGGATTACATGCCAAATCTCAAGGAACTCCTGAAGCCGTCGTATCAAGACGGTCGTAATAATAACGCCACGATCGAAATCGGCTCCATCGACATACCCCTGGAGATTCGACACCTCCAGGTTTATCGCGATGTCTATTATCGATCGCCGACCCTCGACGACCGCAGCCGGTCGGGCGCATTCAACCAGTATCCCGGCTGGGGGACGGCGACCAACCCGATCCTGCTGCGTCGGGATTCGCCCGACTATTTCTGCTGTGGCGACAACAGCCCCCAAAGCAAGGATTCTCGCCTGTGGGTGGACGTCTGCCGCATGCTCCACGATCGCCAACCACCGAACGAATATCAATACGGCACCGTGCCGGGGGATCAACTCATCGGCAGGGCCTTCTTCGTCTATTGGCCAAGCGGTCTCCGCTTCTCGCGGGACACCTGGCCGCTAATCCCGAACGTGGGCCGGATGCGGATTATTCGGTAGAATCGAACCTTTCATCTCAC
>CAYXGR010000511.1:1314-2440 GCA_964464525.1 uncultured Planctomycetaceae bacterium | reverse complement strand
CCCGCCACTACCGGGCACGCGTCGCCCAGCTCGAGCTGGCCGGCATCACCGAGGCCGACGGCGTCAATGGCCCGGAGCGCATCCTCGGACTCTTCGGAACCCGGCTCCTGGAAGCCCTCGTGCTCAACGATCCCGATCACGAGGAGGTCCGCGCCTGCCTCGATGCCTACCGCCTCGCCGCCCAGACGATTGCCTGTCTCCGAAAGCAGCCCGCCCCCGACTCCGCGGCCGAACCGATAAATGACAACCGTCTATACGAAGTCCTCGACGAACTCAAGAAGGTCACGAATGCGGCGGACACAAACCAGACCGGGTGTCGGGTGCCATGCTTACACATCCCGGGCCTTTTCGGGATGGGTAAGCATGTCCGGCAAACGTAGGATGGGTCATGACGATCAGCGCCGCCCAACACTCAGCAGCTTCGCCCACCGTCGTCCGTCGGCCCCGGATCGTCCGCCACCTCCAGCACCGGAAAGCCTCGGGGGATGGGGGGGAGTTCGGTCTCGAGGACGCCGCGAATCCGAGGCCACAGCCGCAGCGCCTCGGCCACCATCCACACCTGCAGCCCGAGGATCAAGACCCCCGTCGCGACGAGATGCCACCGCCCACCCTGCCACCAGCCCCCCGGGTTGAACACCCCGAGCTGATACAGCATCGCCCCGAACGGCACAACGAGCATGAGGATCGCCGGTCCCACGATGAACCACGTCGGCATCCGCCGCCGGGCGAGGTAGAACGCCACCACCATGAACGCCAGACCGGCCAGCAGTTGGTTCACCGCCCCGAAGACCGGCCAGAGCGTCAGCCCCCCCGTCCCCATCCCGGTCGCCCACCCCGACCCTGGCGGCGGCACGGCGGCAAGGCCCGCGGCGATGAGCACGGCGAAGAGCGTCGCCCCGTGCTTGGTCTTCAGCGGAGCGAGGTTAAAGGTCCCGGCGAGTTCCTGAACGACGTAGCGCTGAAGCCGCGTGGCGGTGTCAAGCGTCGTCGCCGCGAACGAGGCCACCAGCACGGCCATCAACGCGACGGCAACCTTGACGGGGATACCCAGACTGGCGACGAAATTCCCGGCCCCGTCGATAAAGGCCCCGACCTTGGCGGAAAGCCCGCCGATGGAGGACCAGGA
>CAYXGR010000511.1:0-1214 GCA_964464525.1 uncultured Planctomycetaceae bacterium | reverse complement strand
ATAAACTGGGCGTCCGGCTCGCAGGCGATCTGCTTGCTGCTCGTCCCGCTGCTCACCAAACAGTGAAACCCGCTGATCGCCCCGCAGGCGATCGTCACGAACAGAAACGGCATGATCGGCGGAGCCCCCACGGGCGCGGTCTGCACGGCGGGCGCCACGATCGGCACGCCGCCCTCCCGCAGAAACGTCGCCGCCCCGATCCCCGCGACGATCAGCACCAGCCCCAACAAAAGCTGATAGCTGTTCACATAGTCCCGAGGCTGGAGCAGCAGCCAGACCGGCAGCACGCTGGCGAAGTAGCAATAGACAAAGAGTGCGAGCGTCCAGGAGATGACCGGGCTGATGGTGATCCCGCCGAGCGTGAACGCGGGAATCGTAAACTGGAGGAAGTCGAACTCCGCCGCCAGCACCACGGCGGCAATCATGATGATCAGCGCCACCAGCGCCGGCAGGTGCGGGCTGAACCCCCGCTTGTAGATCAGCACGCCGACAACGATGGCCACCGGCATCGCGATCCACACCGCCAACACGCTCGCCGGATAGGTCGCAAAGATGCTGGCGATCACCAGCCCGAAGATGGCCAGCACGATCGTCAGCGCCAGAAAGAGAATCAGCAGAAACAGAATCTTGACACGCGGATTGATGAGCCGACCCGCCACCTCACCGATCGTCTGCCCCCGGTTGCGGATCGAGACCACCAGCGCCCCAAGGTCATGAACCGCCCCGATGAAGATGCTGCCAAAGAGCACCCACAGCAGTGCCGGCACCCAGCCCCAGATGACCGCCAGCGCCGGTCCCACAATCGGCCCCGTCCCGGCGATGGACGTAAAGTGATGGCCGAACAGGATCGACTTGCGAGTCGGCACAAAGTCCTGCCCGTCGGCAAGTTGTTTGCTCGGCACCGGCGCATCGGGATCAAGCCGGAAGAACTTCCGCGCAAGCCATCGCCCGTAGGTGTGGTAGGCGATCAGATAGAGAACAAGGCTGCCGACGGCAATAAGGAAGGTGGTCATGACCCGTGTATTGTGACGTGACCGGATGCCGTTCTGCAAGTCGGTACCCCGACACTGCCAGGGGAGTGTGGGGTGCCATGCTTACACGGCCCGGCCGTATCGGGACGGGTAAGCATGCATCAACTCAAACCCCCGTTCCCGAATGAGCAGGCCAATCCGAGCCCCAAGCGCCAGCGCGGTGGGTGGCATGCCCAAGCCCCA
>CAYXGR010000510.1:0-2449 GCA_964464525.1 uncultured Planctomycetaceae bacterium | reverse complement strand
CCGATCCTTGACCTTGGCGGCGGCGAAATACTACAATATCGTTCGGTTGGGACCGAGAAGGGATTCTCGGTCCAGCACGATATCCTTGGATTATCACGGTTGATTCAGGCGGAACCGTATGTTCGAATCCATGCAAATCCTGGCTCGACTCAGCCGCCGGGGGGGGTTCGCGCCGGTCTGCCGCAAGCACACCATCGGCCTGTCCGATTTCATGTCCAAAATCTTCAACGAATGAGCGGAGGGGACCGAGAAGGGATTCTCGGTCCAGCACAACGCACGCCATGCCCGCGCTTCGCTTGGGCATGCCACCCGGTGCGGCTTTCCATCGGAACATGCAGCCGCCTTCGTCTTTGACCGATACGATGATGGGCCGGTCCGGCCCGATTCTTTTCTTCAACCAACCCCCCTCTCATGAGGGGATGACATGTACATGAGGTGATACCATGCATACGAACACATCCGACACCCTGACCATCAATCCGACCGAGGTGCTTGACGAACTGAGGCGGCATATTCTGGTTGACGGCTTCGAGCTGGTCGTCGATATCGAACGCAGCCGGGGCTGCCGCTTTCACGACGCCCATCGCAATCGTGATTTGATCGACCTGTACGGCTTCTATGCGTCGATGCCCGTCGGCTTCAACCATCCGCACTTTGATAAGCCGGAGGTGCGGGAGGATCTGCTGGCGGCGGCGAAGATCAAGGTGGCCAACTCCGACGTCTATTCGACGCAGATGGCCCGATTTGTGAAGACGTTTGACCGGGTGATGGGAATACCCGAACTGCCGCGGCTGTTCTTCATCGAGGGCGGGGCCCTGGCGGTGGAGAATGCGATGAAGGCGGCGATGGACTGGAAGGTGCGGAAGAACCTGGCCGCCGGCCGGGGCGAGATCGGCACCGAGGTGCTGCACTTAAAGAACTGTTTCCACGGCCGCAGCGGCTACACGATGTCGCTGACGAACACCGATCCGAACAAGGTCCGGCACTTCGCCAAGTTCGACTGGCCGCGGGTGAGCAATCCTCGGATCGACTATTCTCTGGCCGAGCCGCAGCGCGGCGAACAGGTCGTCGCCGCCGAGAAGCAGGCCGAGGCGGAGATCATGGCGGCGCTTCGGGATCGACCGAATCGCATCTGTTCGATCATCATCGAGCCGATTCAGGCCGAGGGCGGCGATCGGCATTTCCGGGCGGAATGGTTCCGGACGCTGCGGCGGATCTGCGACGAGAACGAAATGCTGCTGATCTTCGACGAGGTGCAGGTCGGCATGGGCGTGAGCGGTCGGAACTGGTGCTGCCAGCACTTCGACGTGTTGCCGGACCTGCTCTGCTTCGGGAAGAAGGCGCAGGTCTGCGGGGTGATGGCGGGCGGCCGGCTGGACGAAGTTCCGGAAAACGTGTTCCGCTCGCCGGGCCGGATCAACTCGACGTGGGGCGGGAACTTCACCGACATGGTGCGGTCCACGCACTATCTCAAGATCATCGAGCGGGAGAACCTGGTGGCCAACGCGGCCGCCGTGGGCGAGATGTTTCAGGAGAAACTGAACGGTTTGGCCTCCACGTCGGGCGGGCTGATCGGGGCGGTGCGCGGGCGGGGGCTGCTGCTGGCGTTCAGCTTTTCGAGTGGCGATCTTCGCAACACGTTCTGGAAGGAATGCTACGAGGCGGGGCTGTTCATTCTTCGCTGCGGGGAATGCTCGATCCGACTGCGACCGGTGCTGGATATTCAGAGCGATGTCGTGGATGAGGCGATCGGCGTGATGAATGACGTGGTGAGTAAAATGGCGAATAGCGAATAGCGAATGGCGAAAGAATACGTTTCCAGTCGGCCGTTTTCGGTATCCAATTGGCGCATGACAGTTTGGGCGGGTCATCGACTATCTCGCCGGGATCGAATTATAAAAGCCCGGCTGAAGCCGGCTGAGGTGAATTGTGAATGGCTTCCACCACCGACTGAAGTCGGTGGCAAACACAAAGCTGACCAGCTGAAGCCGACATGGAATCCGCTAGTTCTGTCATGAACCCGTATCCAGTTGGAAAATGAACTTCAGGTGCCATGATTCGAGTTGTCTGGATACTCTATGGTGTGGTCGTTGTGGGGATGCTTGCTGGGAGCCTGGTGACCGGTCGGCGGGCTTCGGCGGTGGCGGGTTCGCCGCACTACCTGCTTACACGCACAGCGGTGTTTGTCGAGGAGCGGGTAGCTGCCGAGGATGCGACGCAGTCGGCGCTGGATGCGCTGTTCGAGGATGCGGGGGAGCCGGCGACCCGGACGGTCGCCCGGCCGATGTTTGTGCTGGGGCTGCTCGACGCGACGGGGCCGGTCATCCTGATCGGCGGGGTCGGTTTGGGAATTGCGACCGTTCTACGACGGCGGCGGCGGGTTGCTGGCCACGGGGGCGTGGACGAACTACCATAGGGAAACGCCGAAACGTCGAAACGTCAAAAAGTC